>CAMGFF010000038.1 GCA_946055125.1 uncultured Prevotellaceae bacterium
GCACTGGTCTCCAAAACCAGGTGTCGGGAGTTCGAGCCTCTCTTCCCGTGCTAATAAAGAAAAAGGAAATAAAGAATGAAAATACTTAAGGATATCGAGGACTCTTATAACGAACTCGTTTATAAGGTTTCTTGGCCCACCAAGAGTCAGCTTGCCAATAGCAGCGTAGTTGTTATGGTAGCTTCCATCATAATAGCGCTCGTAATATTTGCTATGGACGAGGTTGTGGACAACCTGATGCACTTGATTTATGGCATATCGCTGTAAGTCAAAGTTGTGTTTTGGAATATTAATTTTTTAGTAGAAATTCAATGTCAGACGAAGTAAAGAAAAGATGGTATGTTCTCCGCGCCATATCGGGCAAGGAGGCAAAGGTTAAAGAGGTGCTGGATGCAGCAATCAAGAACACCGATCTTGGAAAGTACGTATCACAGGTGTTGATTCCTACTGAGAAAATCTACACCACACGCAACGGAAAGAAGGTTCTGAAAGAAAGGAATCTTTATTCCGGCTACGTCTTTGTCGAGGCACAACTGACCGGCGAGGTTATGTTTGAATTGCGCAACACCACCAATGTAATCGATTTCCTGCACGGCCGTGACAAGACGGCGATGCCGGAGCCAATCAGAGAGGACGAGGTAGCCCGCATGCTGGGCGTGGCCGATGCCTCGATAGATGGCGACGACGACGTGCCAAACGATTTCATCGTGGGTGAGAACGTGAAGGTGAACTTTGGACCCTTCAGCGGCTTCACCGGCGAGATAGAGGAGGTTAACCGCGAGAAGCGTAAGCTCAAAGTGATGGTGAAAGTCTTCGGCCGAAAGACACCTCTTGAACTGGACAATTCTCAAGTAGAGCGGGAGTAACCGCACGGAGGCGGGAGGTTACGCGCCTGCCTCTTAAGGAGTGGTTATGACGACCGCTATAAAACTAATTTTAATCAAAAAATAGGTTTTGAAAAATGGCTAAAGAAATTGCTGGACAGATCAAATTACAGATCAAAGGTGGAGCAGCCAACCCTTCACCCCCAGTAGGACCTGCACTTGGTTCGAAGGGTATCAACATCATGGAATTTTGCAAGCAATTCAATGCCCGCACACAGGACAAGGCAGGCAAAGTTCTTCCGGTAGTAATCACTTACTACACCGACAAGAGCTTTGACTTCGTTGTGAAGACACCGCCGGTAGCAATACAGCTGCTTGAGGCGTCGAAGCAGAAGAGCGGCTCGGCACAGCCCAACCGCAAGAAGATTGCCGAGATAACCTGGGAGCAGGTAAAGACAATTGCTGAGGACAAGATGCCTGATTTGAATTGCTTTACAATTGACTCGGCTATGCGCATGGTTGCCGGAACAGCGAGAAGTATGGGTATCACAGTAAAGGGTGCGTTCCCTGAAAACAATTAAAAACTTCAATTGACATGGCTAAACTTACAAAGAATCAAAAAGTAGTAAACGCGAAGATTGAAGCTGGGAAAAGTTACACACTCAAGGAGGCTTCGGCACTTGTGAAGGAAGTGACCTTCACAAAGTTTGATGCTTCGGTAGATATCGATGTTCGCTTAGGCGTAGACCCACGCAAGGCCAACCAAATGGTTCGCGGCGTGGTATCGTTGCCCAATGGAACGGGCAAGGAGGTGCGCGTGCTTTGCCTCTGCAACCCCGATGTAGCAGCAGCAGCCACCGAGGCAGGAGCTGACTACGTAGGTCTTGAGGAGTACATTGAGAAGATCAAGGGCGGCTGGACCGACGTAGATGTTATCATCACACAGCCTGCCATCATGGGAAAGATAGGAGCGCTGGGCCGCATTCTCGGACCGCGTGGCCTTATGCCAAACCCCAAGAGCGGCACAGTGACTATGGACGTTGCTAAGGCAGTGAAGGAAGTGAAGCAAGGCAAGATCGACTTCAAGGTCGATAAGGGTGGAATCGTACACACTTCAATCGGTAAGGTTTCGTTCACACCGGAGAAGATCCGCGAGAACGCCAAGGAGTTTATCAACACCTTGATAAAGCTGAAGCCTGCCACTGCGAAGGGTACCTACATCAAGAGTATTTATCTTTCGAGTACAATGAGTCCGGGTATCAAGGTTGATACTAAGTCGATCGACGAATAATTTACTGATTAACTTACAACGACAATGAGAAAGGAAGATAAACTTACGATAATTGATCAGATAGCAGCCACGCTCAAGGAGTACAGCTGCGTATATCTCACTGAGACCAACGGACTCGATGCAGAGAAGACCTCGGCGCTGCGCCGTGAGTGCTTCAAGCAGGGAGTGAAGCTTGTGGCTGTGAAGAACACATTGCTCAAGAAAGCAATGGAGCAGAGCGACGTTGATTACTCAGGACTATATCCCGCAATGAAGGGTTCCACTTCACTTATGCTTTCCAACGTGGGCAATGCACCTGCAAAGCTCATCAAGGGATTTGTGAAGAAGGACGATGTCCTCCCGGCGCTGAAGGCCGCATTCGTTGAGGAAACCGCATATTTAGGAGCCGACCAAATCGACTTCCTTGCAAGTCTGAAGAGCAAGAACGAGCTTATTGCCGACATTGTTGCATTGCTGCAATCGCCTGCTAAGAACGTTATCTCAGGACTTCAGGGCTCGGCCGGCAACAAGATACACGGTATTCTTGAAACATTATCAAAAAAAGAGAATTAAAAAAATTAAAAACAAACAATTAAATCATTATAACAATGGCAGATTTGAAAGCTTTTGCAGAACAATTGGTTAACCTTACCGTTAAAGAAGTAAACGAACTTGCTCAGATCCTGAAGGACGAGTACGGCATTGAGCCCGCTGCTGCAGCTGTAGCTGTTGCTGCCGGTCCTGCAGCCGGAGCACCCGCAGAGGAGGAGAAGACTTCGTTTGATGTAGTATTGAAGAGCGCAGGTGCAAGCAAGCTCGCAGTTGTGAAGCTTGTTAAGGAGCTCACCGGACTTGGCCTTAAGGAGGCTAAGGAGCTCGTTGATGGTGCACCCAGCACAGTTAAGGAAGGACTTGCCAAGGCCGATGCTGAGGGCATGAAGAAGCAGCTTGAAGAGGCTGGAGCTGAAGTTGAACTTAAATAATATTACCTGATTATCAGGTGATTAGGTTAAGAATCTTCTCACAAGACGATTCTTAACCTTTTTGTGTTATAATTAAATATTTGAGTTCACTTAATTTAATTTTCAATGTCAGTTACTAAACAAACACGCGTTAATTTCGCATCTGTAAAAAATCCTCTTCCGTATCCCGATTTTTTAGAGGTGCAATTAAAGTCATTCAGAGACTTTCTGCAGTTAGATACTCCAACAGAGAAAAGAAAAAACGAGGGACTCTACAAGGTTTTTGCTGAGAATTTCCCCATCAACGACACACGCAACAGCTTCACCCTTGAATTCCTCGATTACTACATAGATCCGCCACGCTACACGATAGAAGAGTGCCTTGAGCGCGGGCTCACCTATTCGGTTCCGCTGAAGGCCAAAATGAAACTATTCTGTACCGACCCCGACCATGAGGATTTTGCCACGGTAGTCCAGGATGTGTATCTTGGACCGATACCCTACATGACCGACAAGGGCACCTTTGTCATCAACGGAGCAGAGCGCGTGGTGGTGTCGCAGCTACACCGCTCGCCGGGCGTGTTTTTCGGACAAAGCACACACGCCAACGGCACAAAGCTCTATTCAGCCCGCATCATACCGTTCCGCGGCTCATGGATAGAGTTTGCCACCGACATCAACAACGTGATGTATGCCTACATCGACCGCAAGAAGAAATTGCCAGTGACAACACTGCTGCGAGCAATAGGACTTGAGAGCGATAAGGAAATCATTGAGATTTTCGGACTGGCAGAGGAACTGAAAGTGAACAAAACCAACTTGAAGAAGGCCGTGGGCCGCAAGTTGGCCGCCCGCGTTCTGAAGACGTGGGTAGAGGACTTTGCCGATGAGGACACCGGTGAGGTGGTTTCGATAGAGCGCAACGAGGTGTTGCTCGACCGCGAGACCGTGATAGAAGATGAGAACATACAGGAGATACTCGACTCGGGCGTGCAAAACATCTTGCTGCACAAGGAAGATGCCAACACCAACGACTACGCCATCATCTTCAACACCCTACAGAAAGACCCGAGCAACTCGGAGAAAGAGGCCATACACTTCATCTACCGACAGCTGCGCAACGCGGAGCCACCCGACGACGCGAGCGCACGCGAGGTGATAACCAACCTCTTCTTCTCGGAGAAAAGATATGATCTTGGTGATGTGGGCCGCTTCCGCATCAACAAGAAACTGAACCTGCCCATCCCGATGGACGTGCGTGTGCTCACCAAGGAGGATATCATCGCCATCATCAAATATCTCATTGGCCTCATCAACTCGAAGACCGATGTTGACGATATTGACCACCTGAGCAACCGCCGCGTGCGCACAGTGGGCGAGCAGCTTTACAACCAGTTTGGTGTGGGACTTGCGCGAATGCAGCGTACCATACGCGAGCGCATGAACGTGCGCGACAATGAGGTGTTCACCCCGCTCGACCTTATCAACGCGAAGACCATCTCGTCGGTGATCAACACGTTCTTCGGCACCAACGCCCTGTCGCAGTTCATGGACCAGACCAACCCGCTTGCCGAGATTACGCACAAGCGCCGCATGTCGGCCCTTGGCCCCGGCGGACTGTCGCGCGAGCGTGCCGGCTTTGAGGTGCGCGACGTGCACTACACACATTATGGCCGACTGTGTCCTATTGAGACACCTGAAGGCCCCAACATCGGTCTTATCTCCTCGCTCTGCGTCTATGCAAAGATAAATGAGCTTGGCTTTGTGGAAACGCCCTACCGAGTAGTAGAGAACTCACGGGTGAACCTCAACAACGACGAGGTGGTGTATCTCTCAGCCGAGCAGGAGGAGGGAAAAATCATAGCCCAGGGAAATGCGCCGCTCAACGACGACGGCACATTTATCCGCACGAAGGTGAAGGCGCGCCTCGACGCCGACTTCCCCGTGGTGCCGCCGAGCGAGGTACAGCTCATGGACGTGTCGCCGGTGCAGATAGCATCGATAGCCGCCGCCATGATTCCATTCCTCGAGCACGACGACGCCAACCGCGCACTCATGGGATCGAACATGATGCGCCAGGCAGTGCCGCTGCTGCGCAGCGAGGCTCCCATTGTGGGCACGGGCATTGAGGCACAGCTTGCCTACGACTCGCGCACCCAGATACAAGCCGAGGGAGCGGGCGTGGTGGAATATGTCGACGCCGAGGTAATCCGCGTGCGCTACGACCGCACCGCCGACGAGGAGTTTGTGAGCTTTGAGGACTCGCTCAAGGAGTACCGACTGCCCAAGTTCCGCAAGACCAACCAGAGCACAACCATCGACCTTCGCCCCATCTGCGACAAGGGACAGCGCGTGGAGAAGGGCGACATCCTCACCGAGGGCTACTCCACCGAGAATGGCGAGCTTGCCATTGGCCGCAACCTCAAGGTGGCCTACATGCCCTGGAAGGGATACAACTATGAGGACGCAATCGTGCTCAACGAGCGCATGGTGCGTGAGGACATACTCACCTCGGTGCATGTGGATGAGTACACCCTGGAAGTGCGCGAGACCAAGCGCGGAATGGAGGAGCTCACCAGCGACATTCCCAACGTGAGCGAGGACGCCACCAAGGACCTCGACGAGCGCGGAATTATTCGCGTGGGCGCACATGTGGTGCCCGGCGACATCCTAATCGGCAAGATTACGCCAAAGGGAGAGAGCGACCCCACACCCGAGGAGAAGCTGCTCCGCGCCATCTTCGGCGACAAGGCAGGCGACGTGAAGGACGCATCGCTCAAGGCGTCGCCATCGCTCAAGGGCGTGATTATCGGCACCAACCTCTTTGCACGCGCACAGAAGAAGAAGCGCGGCAAGGGCGGCAACAAGGAGCTTGAGGACCTCGACGCACAATATGACGAGCGCAAGCTGGCCCTGAAGAAGGTGCTTCTCACGAAGCTCCTCACCTTGACGGCCGACCAGACGTCGCAGGGCGTGAAAGATTTCCTCGGCTCGGAGGTAGTGGCCAAGGGAATGAAGTTCAGCAACGACATTCTCAACAACATCGACTACGAGACCGTGAACCTGAGCAAGTGGACCGCCGACGCACACACCAACGACATGATCAGTGCCACCGTGCGCAACTACATACGCAAGTATAAGGAAATCGACGCCGAGCTGCGCCGCAAGAAGTTTGACATCTCGATAGGCGATGAGCTTCCCTCGGGAATCATGCAGCTTGCCAAGGTGTATGTGGCCAAGAAGCGCAAGATCGGCGTGGGCGACAAGATGGCCGGACGCCACGGAAACAAGGGTATCGTGTCGCGCGTGGTGCGCCAGGAGGACATGCCATTCCTTGCCGACGGAACGCCGGTGGACATCGTGCTCAACCCGCTCGGTGTGCCTTCGCGTATGAATATCGGCCAGATTTTCGAGGCAGTGCTCGGCTGGGCCGGACGTGAGCTCAACGTGAAGTTTGCCACGCCGATTTTCGACGGAGCGAGCCTCGACGACCTCAATGAGTGGACCGACAAGGCCGGACTTCCGCGCTACGGCAAGACCTACCTCTACGACGGAGGCACCGGAGAGCGCTTCGACCAGCCGGCCACCGTGGGAGTGACCTACATGCTGAAGCTCGGCCACATGGTAGAGGACAAGATGCACGCCCGCAGCATAGGCCCGTACTCGCTCATCACCCAGCAGCCGCTTGGAGGAAAGGCGCAGTTTGGAGGCCAGCGCTTCGGAGAGATGGAGGTATGGGCGCTCGAGGCATTCGGCGCTGCGCACATACTCCAGGAGATACTCACCATCAAGAGTGATGACGTGACCGGCCGCAGCAAGGCCTATGAGGCCATAGTGAAGGGCGAGCCCATGCCGCCGGCAGGCATCCCCGAGTCGCTCAACGTGCTGCTGCATGAGCTTCGCGGCTTAGGACTGAGCATCAACTTAGAATAAAATTAGTCACTCTTTATATATATCACAGAATAGGAAAACAATATGGCTTTTAAGAAAGATAACAAGATAAAGAGTAATTTCTCGAAGATTTCCATCGGACTGGCGTCGCCCGACGAGATACTTGAGCTTTCGTCGGGAGAGGTGCTGAAGCCCGAGACCATCAACTACCGCACCTACAAGCCCGAGCGCGACGGCCTCTTCTGCGAGCGCATCTTCGGTCCGGTGAAGGACTATGAGTGCCACTGCGGAAAGTATAAGCGCATTCGCTACAAGGGCATCGTGTGCGACCGATGCGGCGTGGAAGTCACCGAGAAGAAGGTGCGCCGTGAGCGCATGGGACACATACAGCTTGTGGTGCCTGTGGCACACATCTGGTACTTCCGCTCACTGCCCAACAAGATAGGCTACCTGCTCGGACTGCCCTCGAAGAAGCTCGATGCGGTGATTTACTATGAGCGCTACATCGTGATCAATCCCGGAACGGTGGAGAACGTGCAGAAGTTTGACCTGCTCTCGGAGGACGAGTACCTTGAGATAGCCGACAGCCTGCCCAAGGACAACTATCTGCTTGAGGACACCGACCCCAATAAGTTCATCGCAAAGATGGGAGCCGAGGCCATCTACGACTTGCTGTGTGAGCTCGACCTCGACGCGCTCTCCTATGAGCTTCGCGACCGCGCCAGCCGCGAGGGCTCGCAGCAGCGCAAGACCGAGGCCCTGAAGCGCCTTCAGGTAGTGGAGTCGTTCCGCGCGTCGAAGCAGCGCAACCGCCCGGAGTGGATGATACTCAAGACCATTCCCGTGACGCCGCCGGAGCTTCGTCCGCTCGTGCCGCTTGATGGCGGCCGCTTCGCAACCAGCGACCTCAACGACCTCTACCGCCGCGTGATAATACGCAACAACCGCCTGAAGCGACTTATCGAAATCAAGGCCCCCGACGTGATTCTCCGCAACGAGAAGCGCATGCTGCAGGAGGCTGTGGATTCGCTTCTCGACAATTCGCGCAAGTCGAGCGCCGTGAAGACCGACGCCAACCGTCCGCTCAAGTCGCTCTCCGACAGCCTCAAGGGCAAGTCGGGACGCTTCCGCCAGAACCTGCTCGGTAAGCGTGTCGATTATTCGGCGCGCTCGGTAATCGTGGTGGGTCCTGAGCTGAAGATGCACGAGTGCGGAATCCCGAAATACATGGCAGCCGAGCTCTACAAGCCCTTTGTAATACGCAAGCTCATAGAGCGCGGCATCGTGAAGACGGTGAAGAGCGCCAAGAAGATAGTGGACCGCAAGGAGCCAGTGGTGTGGGATATCCTCGAATATGTGATGAAAGGCCACCCCGTGCTGCTCAACCGCGCCCCGACACTTCACCGCCTCGGTATACAGGCCTTCCAGCCCCGCATGATAGAGGGCAAGGCCATTCAGCTGCACCCGCTGGCATGTACGGCATTCAACGCCGACTTCGACGGCGACCAGATGGCAGTGCACTTGCCGCTGGGCAACGAGGCCATTCTTGAGGCGCAGATGCTCATGCTCGGCTCGCACAATATCCTCAACCCCGCCAACGGCGCACCTATCACCGTGCCGTCGCAGGACATGGTGCTCGGACTCTACTACATCACCAAGCTCCGCAAGGGCGACAAGGGCGAGGGTCTGAAGTTCTACGGCCCCGAGGAGGCCGAGATAGCCTACAACGAAGGAAAAGTGACGCTTCACGCCATAGTGTCGGTAGTGGTCGACGACCTCGACGAGAACGGCAACATCGTGAAAGTGCTCAAAGAGAACACATCGGTGGGCCGCGTGCTCTTCAACCAGTATGTGCCCAAGGAGATAGGCTATGTCAACGAGATTATCTCGAAGAAGTCGCTCCGCAGCATCATCAGCAAGGTGATTAAGAACTGCGGTATTCCGCGCTCGGCTCAGTTCCTCGACGACATCAAGAACATGGGCTACCGCATGGCATTCGAGGGCGGACTGTCGTTCAACCTCGGCGACATTATCATACCTGCCGAGAAGGAAGAATATGTGAACGAGGGCTACCGCGAGGTGGAGGAAGTGATGAACAACTACAGCATGGGATTCATCACCAACACCGAGCGCTACAACCAGATTATCGATATATGGACCCACGTGAACTCACGCCTCACTGACACGCTGATGAAGCAAATCTCGAGCGACCAGCAGGGATTCAACTCAGTGTACATGATGCTCGACTCGGGAGCCCGTGGCTCGAAGGACCAGATACGTCAGCTCTCGGGTATGCGTGGTCTTATGGCGAAGCCGCAGAAGAGCGGCTCGGAGGGAGGACAGATTATCGAGAACCCGATTTTGGCCAACTTCAAGGAGGGACTGTCGGTGCTTGAGTACTTTATCTCCACCCACGGAGCGCGCAAGGGACTTGCCGACACCGCTTTGAAGACCGCCGATGCCGGATACCTCACCCGCCGACTTGTGGATGTGGCACACGACGTGATAATCACCGAGGACGACTGCGGCACGCTGCGTGGCCTCGTGTGCACCGAGGTGAAGAACAATGAGGACGTGGTAGCCACCCTTGGCGAGCGCATCCTTGGCCGCGTTTCGGTGCACGACGTGGTGGATCCCATCACCGGCGAGGTGATTGTTCGCAGCGGCGAGGAAATCAACGACGAGGCAGCCAAGCGCATCGAGGAATCGCCCATTGAGTCGGTGGAAATCCGCTCAGTGCTCACCTGCGAGTCGAAGAAGGGCGTGTGCGCCAAGTGCTACGGACGCAACCTTGCCACCAACCGCATGGTGCAGAAGGGCGAGGCAGTGGGCGTGATTGCAGCGCAGTCGATTGGCGAGCCGGGTACGCAGCTCACGCTCCGTACGTTCCACGTCGGTGGTGTGGCCTCAAACATCGCAGCCGTATCCAACATCACATCGCGCTACGACGGCTTGCTCGAAATCGACGAGCTCCGCACCGTGACCTGCGAGGACCACGAGGTGGTGGTGGGCCGCATGGCCGAGATGCGAATCATCGAGCCCAACACCAAGATGGTGCTCACATCGGCCAACATCGTGTATGGCTCAAAGCTCTTCAAGAAGCCGGGTGAGCTGGTGAAGAAGGGCGACGTGATATGCGAGTGGGACCCCTTCAACGCCGTTATCGTGTCGGAGGTATCGGGTATTCTCCGTTATGCCAACTTCGTGGAGGGCGTAACCTACCGCGAGGAAGTTGACGAGACATCAGGAAACTCCGAGAAGATTATCATAGAGTCGAAAGACCGCACCAAGGTGCCCGAGGCACAGCTCTTCGATGCCAACGGCCAGCTCGTGAAGACCTACTCACTGCCTGTCAACGCCCACCTCATGGTGAATGAGGGAGAGGAAATCAAGCAGGGCGAGGTGTTCGTGAAGATTCCGCGTGCGGCAGGAAGCGCCGGCGACATCACCGGTGGTCTGCCCCGTGTAACCGAGCTCTTCGAGGCCCGCAACCCGTCGAACCCCGCCATTGTGAGCGAAATCGATGGCGAGGTGACCTTTGGCAAGATTAAGCGCGGTAACCGCGAGATACAGGTGACATCGAAGCTCGGCCAGGTGAAGAACTACCTCGTGCCACTCTCCAAGCAGATTCTCGTGCAGGAGAACGACTTCGTGCGTGCCGGAACACCGCTCTCCGATGGAGCAGTGACACCCACCGACATCCTCAACATCAAGGGCCCGACAGCCGTTCAGGACTACATCGTGAATGAGGTGCAAGACGTTTACCGCCTGCAGGGTGTGAAGATCAACGACAAGCACTTTGAGGTAATCGTGCGCCAGATGATGCGCAAGGTGAATATCATTGATCCGGGCGACACCCGCTTCCTTGAGCAGCAGATAGTGGATAAGCGCGAGTTTATGGACGAGAACGACCGCATCTGGGGCAAGAAAGTAGTCACCGACCCGGGCGACTCCATGAATGTGAAGGCCGGCCAGATAATCACCGCACGCAAGCTGCGCGATGAGAACTCGGCACTCAAGCGCCGCGACCTAAAGACCATTCAGGTGCGCGACGCAGTGCCCGCCACTTCCGAGCAGATACTCCAGGGAATCACCCGTGCCGCATTGCAGACTTCGAGCTTCATGTCGGCAGCGTCGTTCCAGGAGACCACCAAGGTGCTCAATGAGGCCGCAATCAACGGCAAGGTAGATTACCTTGAGGGAATGAAGGAGAACGTGATTTGCGGACACCTTATCCCCGCCGGAACCGGTCTGCGTGAGTACGACCGCCTGCTCGTGGGCAGCAAGGACGACTTCAACGGCCTGAACTTCGGAAAGGCAGCCGATGCAGAGGAAGAGGCACCGGCCACCGTCGACCAGAAGCTCGCCGACTGACGGCCCAACAACCACCGACAGCATTTAAGTAACTGACACTTTTAGATAGCCGAAGCACCCCACCCCGGGGTGCTTCGCTCATTTTGGAGGAATTTGGCGGTATCTTAGCAAATTTTGGATAAATTTGGTGGCATTTCAACAAATTTTTACTATATTTGTGGCGGCAAAGGGCGCTTAGGCTTCTT
>CAMGFF010000039.1 GCA_946055125.1 uncultured Prevotellaceae bacterium
AAAGGCGCCGACTCACATCAGCGCGTTCCCCATTCATTATTCGAATAAATGTTGCAATGTTGCAGGGATTCTGCTAAGTAATATCTAATATCTGATATCTAATATCTAATATCTGTCATCTGATGTTTACGAGGCGAGCGATGCCTGCTGCACGCACCACGTAGAGTCCGGCAGACATAGCCACTGTGGTGCGCTCTCCGGCTGCGGCAGGAGCAGTCTTCACCAAGCGTCCGGCAGCGTCGAAAATCTCGGCGCGGCAGTTGCTGTCAGCGCATATCACCACGTTGCCATTAGCGGCAAATATTGTAGTCTTGGCAGCAGCCACCGAGCCTACGCCTACGTTGGTGAGGTCTTTTATTTCGATAGTGCGAGCCACGCGGTCCACGGTGATGCTGTAGGTCGCGGTGTTTTCGGCAACCCACTTGTTGTCGTCGGCTCCTTGTGGGTTTTCTTTCATATCATATTTGCCATCCTCTGCACTCTTCACGCCAAACCACTGGTCCCAGAATCCATCCACGATGGCCGAGGCGAGCTTAAAATCATTGCCCGCGTTGAGTTCCACCTCTCCGGTGAGGATTTGGGGATTGTTCTCGTCGGTCACCACGAGTGGCACAGCTTGTGAAAGGTTCCAGTTTCCTTTTGCGCCCGCTACATATAATGCCGGGAACCAGTCGAGCTTCTCCTGATAAGCAAGAGGCTTGGCAGTGAGCTCCATTGTCTCGAGGTTAGCAGTGAGCAGATAGTTGCCCGATTGGGCTACCTTGAATTTGAAGTCGTTGCCGTCGGTCGACTCGCGGCGCACGAGAGCGGCAGTCTGATTTTCAGCGGTGAACACGAAGGGGTCGGCAGCGGCGCTATATTGCACACAGTCCCAGCTCCAGCCTGTGCCTGTGAGGAACTTAAACTCCTTGTCGCCCTCAAGATACACGGCAGCTGAGAAGAGGCTCGGAGTCTCACGATACATCCACACATTACTGGTGCGCCATTGATAGTATCCGCCCACTGCAGCCGGTCCCGTGATTCTGAGATATTCTTCAGTATTGCCCTGAGCATTAGCTGCCATCGACACACTGCACAGCATGAGAGCTGCGGCAACAATTGATTTTGATTGTTTAGTAATTGAATTAATCATAATTGGTTTGTTTTTAATTTATAAATTTTGGTTTTTAGGTTATCGTGTCACAAAATTATAATCATCGTTACCTGGTTAAATTGCCAAAGTACATGCAAAGTACAATATTTATTTCTCACAAAATTGTATATTACTTATATGCAACACTTTACATCAAGCCAAAATTAACATCAAAGTACATCTCAGCACTTATATATTAACCCATCGCAGACACACAGCCGCATGACTGCAATGGGGTTTTTAAGGAAGCTGAAAAAGCATGGGTAGCGGCAATCACTCCACGGCGATGAGGCGGGCGACGCCTGCGGCACGTACAACATACAGGCCGGGAGCGAGCTTCACTGAGGTGCGCTCACCGGCTGGAGCACAGGCGGTCGTCACCATGCTGCCGGCAGTGGTGAGCACCTCATCGGTGGTCACTCCCAGGGTGATGTCGCTCGTGACCGACGCGGCACTGCCGGCAAGCGCTGCTGCCATGAGCAGCAGCACCGCCATCGTGCCACGAAGAGATTTTGAATTGGAAGGGTTGTCCATAAATCGAATTTTTGGTTTTTAGGTTTTCTTGCCGCAAAATTATAGCGGCTATGCGCGGTTAAGACGCTAAAGTAACTCACAAGTACACTTATTGTTTTCCGGCCAATATCATTGCTTTAATTATCAGTTTATTAAAATCACTAAAAAATTGAGCTAAGTACACTAAGCAACACATTATTTTAGCACCTAATCGTTCCATATATCAAAAATTATCACTATCTTCGCCACAGTGTAACCTCACCTTGACGACTATGCAACGATTCTCGTGTATTCTGCTATTCCTCTGCGCCTGCTGCGTGCAGGCATCGGCGGACGCCCTCTATCAGCGGCTCGACAGCGCCATGGCCATGCACAGCCGGGCCATCGAGGCCAAGGAGCTGCACTTAACCCAGCTCAAGCATTTTCTCACCTACGCGGGCACCGACACCACTCGGCTTCTCTCGGCCATCAATGGCATATACCAGGAATACCGCTACTTCCGCTTCGACTCAGCCATGGTCTATGCCAACCGCGGCATCGAGCTCGCCACTGCGGCACGCAACCTCCACTACCGCACCCTCTTCTCCATACACAAGGCCTCGGTACTCTCGGCCGCCGGGCTCTACAGCGAGGCTACCGATATGCTTGCCGCCATCAACCCCGAGCGCCTCGACGAAGAGCTGAAATTTGAGCTCTACGAGGCTCTCTACTGGCTCTACACCTACTGGAGCGACTACTGCATCGACAATGACTACCGCACCACCTACTGGGCGCTGAAAAAGCATTACCTGCAACTCGCAATCGCCCACGCCGCCCACAAGCCCGGCAACTCGCTCTTCCTGCAAGCCGAGCGCGAGCTTTATGTGAATGGCGACCACAGCGCCGCCCTGTCGCTCTATCGCCGGCTGCTCGCCACCGAGCCTCACGACTCCCGCCTCTACTCGGCCGCCTGCTTCGCCGCCGCCTGCTGCCATGAGCACCTGGGCGACTCGGTGATGCACGAAAGGCTGCTTGTGGAGTGTGCCGTGACCGACCTCTCCGCGCCCATAATGGAAAACCTCTCGCTGCAGACGCTCGCCGAGCTCCTCTACAGCCGCAATGCCGACATCGCACGGGCCGAGAGCTACATCAACGCCGCCATTGCCGACGCCGAGTTCTTCGGCAACCGCCTCCGCATCCTCCACAGCACAGCCCGCCTCTCGATGATTGTGGAGAAATACAAGGCGCAGCTCCACGGACAGAACACCTCGCTCAGGCTGTCGCTCACAGGCTCCTTAGTGCTGCTGCTACTGCTCATCGCCACCTCGGTGTTCATTGCCCGGCAAAAGCGCCTCCTCGCGCGCCGAAAGGCTGAAATCGACCGCCGCAACGGCCAGCTCGAGAGCCTCAACACGCGCCTCAGCCAGCTCAACGCCCAGCTCTCGCAGAACAATGAGCACCTAATCGCCACCAACGCCCGCCGCGAGAACCTCGCTAAAATCTACATCGACCTTTGCTCGCATTTCATCGACCGCCTCGAGAACTACCGCAAAATGGTGTGCCGCAAGATTAAAGCCCATCAGGCCGACGACCTGCTCGAGTATTCTTCCTCGTTCCGCCTCAGCGACGAGGATGCCGGGAAATACTTCGCCCACTTCGACAAGGCTTTCCTCGACCTCTATCCGGGTTTCGTGGAGGAACTCAACACTCTACTACTCCCCGAGGCCGCCTTCTCGCCCGAGCCGGGCCGCCTCACTCCCGAGCTGCGCATCTTCGCTCTTATCCGCCTTGGCGTGAAGGAGAGCAGCGAGATTGCCAACCTCCTCTTCTACACGCCCCGCACCATCTACAACTACCGCTCCTCGGTGAAATCGCGCGCCCGCTGCAAGGAGACCTTTGAGGACGCTGTGGCCCACACCTCCCGGTAAACCACCACCGCGAGGCCTGGAAATGCAATTTTTTGTTGAGTATAGGCAATAAAACAGGCAGCAGTGGGGCGCGTCAGCGGCCGTTGTCCACATAGCTGTAGTAGGACTTGCCGGCCACGATGATGTGGTCCACCACCTCTATGCCAAGGAGCTTGCCTCCCTCGCGCAGGCGGTAGGTGAGATCATCGTCCTGTCCGCTGGGATAGGTGGAGCCCGAGGGGTGGTTGTGCACGGCGATGATGCCGTCGGCAAGGTGCTCTACCGCCTTTTTCATCACCATCTTCACATCGACCACGGTGGCTGCCGTGCCGCCCTGACTGATGCGGTACTTTCCGGTGACGCGCTTGGCGCGGTTGAGGGTGAGAATCCAGAACTCCTCGTGGGGCAGCACGCCGAGCTTGGCAGGGAGGCAGTTGAATGCCGCCTTGCTGCCGGTCACTTGCGGCAGCTCCTCGAAGTTCTCGCTGTGGTAGCGTCGCGACAGCTCAAGGGCAGCAAGAATGATGAGGGCCTTGGCTTCGCCCACGCCGCGGTAGTTGTTCACCAAGTCGGGCACGGTGAGGCGTGCGAGGGCGCTCAGGCGGCCGTCGCAGTCGCCCAGTATTCGCTTGCACAGGTCGACAACGTTCTCGCCGCGCGAGCCGCTGCCAATGAGTATGGCCATGAGCTCGGGCACGGTGAGCACCTCAAAGCCATGCTTCAGGGCCTTCTCGCGCGGCATCTCGTCGGCTG
This sequence comes from uncultured Prevotellaceae bacterium, assembly GCA_946055125.1. GTDB lineage: Bacteria > Bacteroidota > Bacteroidia > Bacteroidales > Muribaculaceae > CALZFJ01. Next base: position 4,285 of record CAMGFF010000039.1, read on the forward strand.
CGAGGTCCTTCATCGCCCGTGAGTAGGTCACGGCGGGCTGCTGCTGTTTCGGCTGTTCCATGGCTGCGGTTATTTTCCCCGGCGTATTTCTATTTCCTCCTCAATGTTGCGGCCGTGGCCCAAGAGAATTTTCCACACAAATGCCTTTATGAAGCCCGCGCCGTAGCCGCCCAGCTGAATCACGCTGGTGAGCACTGCCATGGTGCCTATCTTCAGGCTGCGGGTGGAGGCTATGGCCGTGAGCCACACCGCCACGAGGTAGGCCACGAGTGGCAGTATCGCCCACCACTTCCACAGGAGGGCGAGCGCAATCATCGCCGCCGAGCCAAGCACGAATGCGGCGGGCAGGCAGTGCACGAGCTTGAGCGAGTCGGGGTAAAGGAGCTTGAGCGTGATGCGCGACATGCCAAACACATAAATCTGGCGGCAGAACTTGCCAATCGACGTGCGCCGCTTGTGATACACAAAAGCCTCGCGAATGAGCCTGATGGAGAAGCCTGCCTTGCGCACGCGGGTGCTCATGTCGATGTCCTCCGAGAACATCTCGCGGAAACCGCCAATCTTCTCCCACACGCGGCGCGAGTAGCCCATGTTGAACGAGCGCGGCACGAATTTCTCAAGCTTCACCTTTCCGCCTCGAATGCCGCCCGTGGTGAGAAATGAGGTCATGGAGTAGTTGATAGCCTTCTGCACATCGGTGAAGCTGTCGTGAGCCGCGTCGGGGCCGCCGAAGCAGTCGGTGTAGTCGGCATCGAGAGCCGCCTTGAGGGTGGCGAAGTAGTCGGGCGGAATCACGCAGTCGGAGTCGAAAAACACGAAGTATTCGCCCCGGGCGTGCTCCATGCCATAGTTTCGGGCGATACTGCGCCCCTCGTTGCTCTTGTGGAAATACTGAATGGCGAGGCGGCCGGCATAGGCCTCCACAGCCTCCTTGCAAGGCAGCGTGGAGCCATCCTCCACAATCACCACCTCAAAGTCGCCCTCACGCTGGGCAGCGAGGCTCGCGAGCAAGTCGCGCACCTCATCGATGCGGTTATACACCGGCACAATCACTGAAAAATATGGCATAGCTCAATCTCATCATTAAATTTCATCAAAAAAACATCCCCCCTCACCTCTTACCTTTAGAACGGCGTGGGCGTGTCGCTGCTGTCCATCAGGAAGTCAGCTCCGTGGGGCGGAATTTCGCCCGGCGGTGGCGGAGGCAGTGGAGAGTCGCCGCCGGCGGTGGCTTGAGTGTCGGCAGCATCGCCCGAGAGCTTCGACTCATAGGTGCTCTGCACCAGGTTGTAGTTCTCGTCCCAGTTCTCAAAGCGGGCAAACTGTGCGCGGAATCGCATCTTCACGTCGCCCACCGAGCCGCTACGGTGCTTGGCAATGATAAACTCCGCCAGGCCGCGAATGTCGTTGCCGCTCGCGTCCTCGCTCGACTTGGTGTAGTATTCCGGGCGGTGAATGAAGCACACGATGTCGGCATCCTGCTCAATGGCCCCCGACTCGCGCAGGTCGGAGAGCTGCGGGCGCTTGCCGTCGGGGCCCGTACCGGTGCGGTTCTCCACGCTTCGGTTGAGCTGCGAGAGCGCAATCACCGGAATTGAAAGCTCCTTGGCAAGCTGCTTGAGCGAGCGCGAAATGGTGCTCACCTCCTGCTCACGGCTGCCAAACTTCATTCCGCTGGCGTTCATGAGCTGGAGGTAGTCGATGATAATCATCTTTATGTTGTGCTCGCGCACGAGGCGGCGCGCCTTGGTTCGCAACTCAAACACCGAGAGCGAGGGCGTGTCGTCGATGTAGAGCGGAGCCGAGTAGAGCTGCTTTATTCGCCCCATGAGCTTGTCCCACTCTAAGCGAGAGAGCTGTCCGCTCTTGATTTTCTCACCCTCAATCTCACACACGTTGCAGATAAGGCGGTTCACGAGCTGGAGGTTCGACATCTCGAGCGAGAACACCGCGATGGGAATGTTGTAGTTCACCGCCATGTTCTTGGCCATCGAGAGCACCAGTGCGGTCTTTCCCATGGCCGGACGCGCGGCGATGATGATAAGGTCGCTCGGCTGCCAGCCCGATGTCACCTTGTCGAGGTCGTGGAAGCCCGTGGCAAGGCCGCTGAGGCCGCTCTCACGGTTCGACGCATCCTCAATTTTCTTTATCGCCTCGCTAATCACCGGGTCGATTTGCGTCACGTCCTTCTTCACATTGTGCTGGGTGATCTCGAAGAGGCGTCCCTCGGCCTCCTGCAAGAGGTCGTCCACGTCATTCGACTCGTCGAACGACTTCTCGAGCACCCCCGAGCAGAAGCTGATGAGCTCACGCGCCAGGTACTTCTGCGCCACGATGCGGGCATGATACTCCACATTGGCGGCCGACGACACACGCCCCGTGAGCTCCGAGATGCGCAGCGCGCCGCCCACATCCTGCAGCGTGCCATTGAGGCGAAGCTGCTCGGTGACGGTGAGCATGTCGATGGGGCGCTGCATCGCGCCGAGCGTCTGCACCGCCTCATAGATTTTCTGGTTGCGGGCGTCGTAGAAGCTCTCAGGCTTCAGTATGTCGCAAATCACCGTGTAAGCGTCCTTCTCGAGCATCAGTGCGCCGAGCACCGCCTCCTCCAGCTCGGTGTCGTTGGGCGGCAGCTTTCCCATCTCGCTCACCACTTGCTGCTTGTGCTGCGGCTTGGGCGTGAAGCGCCTCGGCTCATCGCTCCGATAAGAATATGTAGTGCTGTTGTCGTTGGCCATAATCCAGGGGAAAAAATAATGTCAGTTTTTGTTTGCGACAACAAAATTACTAAAACCGCCACTCAAAACCAAAATATTCTTTCCACAATCCACAAAAAAATGTGTTCCACCCCTTGCCGTCACGTCAGGCTGCAGCCTGCCGCAGCCATGCAATTCACTGTTCAATTCAATCTACGGTGTGAAAATTGTGTGAAAAATGAGGCATATTCTTGGGGGCTTCGGGATTTATTAGTAATTTTGCAACTTAAAATTTCTAATAAAATACTATTACGGTGGATACTAAGTATATTTTTGTGACAGGCGGAGTGGTTTCGTCCCTTGGCAAGGGTATCATTTCGTCGTCGTTAGCCCGACTGCTGCTCTCACGCGGCTTCAAAGTAACGATCCAAAAGTTTGACCCCTACATCAACATCGATCCGGGTACACTCAACCCATATGAGCACGGTGAGTGCTATGTGACTTACGACGGCCACGAGGCCGACCTCGACCTGGGTCACTATGAGCGCTTCACCAATATTCACACCTCACGTGCCAACAACATCACCACCGGCCGCATCTACCAGAGCGTGATCGACAAGGAGCGCCGTGGCGACTACCTTGGCAAGACGGTGCAAATCGTCCCCCACATCACCGACGAGATTAAGCGCAACGTGAAGCTGCTGGGCAACACCGGCAAATACGACTTCGTAATCACCGAGATTGGCGGCACCGTGGGCGACATCGAGTCGCTGCCTTTCCTCGAGGCCGTGCGCCAGCTCCGCTGGGAGCTCGGGCAGAACTGCCTGTGCGTGCACCTCACCTATGTGCCCTTCATTCGCGCCGCAAAGGAGCTGAAGACCAAGCCCACCCAGCACTCGGTGAAGCAGCTGCAAGAGGTGGGCATACAGCCCGACATCCTCGTGCTGCGCACCGAGAAGGACATTCCCGCCTCGATTCTGCGCAAGGTGGCCCTCTTCTGCAACGTGCAGCCCGACGCCGTGATTCAGTCGGTCGACGTGCCCACCATCTACGAGGTACCTCTCACCATGCACAGCCAGCACCTCGATGAGATAGTACTGCGCAAGACCGGCACCCCATTCAGCGGCGAGCCCGACATGACCAAGTGGAACAAATTCCTCGCCCACCTGCATGGCGCAAAGGCGACTGTGAAGATTGGCCTCGTGGGCAAGTATGTGGAGCTGCAGGATGCCTACAAGTCGATTAACGAGGCCCTGCTCCAGTCGGCCGCCTATCACGACCACAAGCTCGACCTGCGCTACATCAGCTCGGAGAAGCTGCACGACGGCAACGTGGAGCAGCAGCTCGGCGAGATGGACGGCGTGATTGTGGCACCGGGATTCGGCCAGCGCGGCATCGAGGGCAAGTTTGTGGCGCTCAAGTGGTGCCGCGAGCACGATGTGCCCACCTTCGGCATTTGCCTGGGAATGCAGTGCATGGTCATTGAGTTTGCACGCAATGTGCTCGGCCTTGCCGAGGCCAACAGCACCGAGATGGACACCAAGACCCCCTACAACGTCATCGACCTCATGGAGGAGCAGAAGAGCATCTCCAACCTGGGCGGCACCATGCGCCTGGGCGCCTACCGATGCAAGCTCATGGAAGGCTCAATTCCCGCAAAGGCCTATGGCAGCACCGTGGTCGAGGAGCGTCACCGCCACCGCTTTGAGTTCAACAACGACTACCGCGAGCAATTTGAGCAAGCCGGCATGAAGTGCGTGGGCGAGAACCCCGAGGCTCACCTGGTGGAGGTGGTGCAGCTCGAGGGCAAGAAGTGGTTTGTGGGCACACAGTATCACCCCGAGTACAGCAGCACGGTGCTCAATCCCCACCCGCTCTTCATGGACTTCATTCGCGCCGCTATCGAGAACAAGAAATAAAAACAAAGAAACACAGTAATAACAAATTTTTATTTAGAGAACAAGACCAATGGACAAGAACACGATTACCGGAATGTTGCTCATGGGAGCAGTGATTTTCGGTTTCATGTGGCTCAACCAGCCCTCGGCCGAGGAGGTTGCACGCCAGCGTGAGGCTGCCCGCACCGAGGCCGAGGCAGCCAAGGCACAGCAGGAGCAGAACCTCGCCACGGCCGTCATCGACAGCATCACCGATGCCGAAGTGGCTGCACTGAAACAGACCATTCGCACCTACGGCTCAATCCTGGGCGACACCGTGGCTGCCGAGAAAACCTACAACCTGAAGAACAGCACTGCCGACCTGGTGCTGCGCGGCGACCGCCTCTCGGGATTCCTCACCATTGCCGGTGGTGGCGTGGTCGATGTGGCCGAGGCCCTCAGCAAGGACTCCGGCAACCCCGTGCTACACAACCGCGCCGTGGCCGCTCTCAAGAGCGCTGCCATCGACTTCATGAAAAATGGCAGCTTCGCCCGACACATGGCAGGAACCGACACTGTGGTGTCGCTCCAGAACGACCTCGTGAAAATCGACGTGGCCTCGCGAGGCGGCGCAATCGTGAAGGCAACCCTCAAGCAATACAGTGCCTTCAATGCCGACCAGGTGGAGCTCTTCGACGCTGCCACCAACCGTTACAGCTTCGTGCTCAACACCAACTCGCAGCGCTTCGACACCGGCGACTTCTACTTCACCCCCGTGCTCCTCAACGACTCCACACTACTCATGCAGCTCGACCTGGGCGCCGGCAGCAAGTGGAGCATTAAATACACCCTCGCAGCCGGCCACTACGACGTGCAGATGGACGTGCTCCAGGAGAACATGGACCGCATCATCCCCACCAACATCACCAACATGGACTTCCACTGGAGCCAGAAGATGAGCCGCCACGAGGCCGGAAAGATGTTTGAGGAGCGAAACTCGGCTATCTACTATAAGTATGCCGGCGGCGACGTGGAGTACCTCAGCGAAACAAGCAACGACGACAAGGACATGACCGACCGCCTAAAGTGGATCAGCTTCAAGAACCAGTTCTTCTCGAGCGTGCTAATCGCCCGCGGCTCATTCAATGGCGCACAGATGCACAGCCAGGTGATTGACAAAGGCACTGCCGACTATGAGCGATACCTCAAGAACATGGAGGTAAGCTCATCGCTCGACTACAACTCCACCAACCCCACGCCCGCGTCGTTCAACTTCTTCTTCGGCCCCAACCGCTACCCGCTGCTCTCCGACTACGACGAGCTTATCCCCACCGACGAGGACCTGGAGCTCACAAAGCTCATCCCGCTGGGCTGGCCCATCTTCCGCTGGATCAACACCTGCATCATTATCCCTATATTCGACTTCCTGGGTGGCTTTGTGCCCAACTATGGCCTCGTGATCCTGCTCATGACCCTCATCATAAAGCTCGCCCTGTGGCCCCTCATGCACAAGACCTACATGTCGCAGGCCAAGATGCGCTTCCTTGCCCCCGACATCAAGGCTATCAACGACAAATATCCCGGCCAGGAGAACGCCATGACGCGCAACCAGAAGACTATGGCCCTCTACAGCCTCGCCGGAGCAAGCCCCTTCAGCGGCTGCCTACCCATGCTGCTGCAGATGCCATTCCTCTTCGCCGTGTTCACCTTCTTCCCCTCGTGCATCGACCTGCGCGGTGAGTCGTTCCTGTGGGTGGCCGACCTCTCGGCCCCCGATGCCATCTTCTCGTGGGACGTGCACATTCCGTTCGTCACCAATTACTTCGGCAACCACGTGAGCCTCTTCTGCCTGCTCATGACCGTGACAAATATCATGTACACGCGCATCACCATGCAGTCGCAGGCGGGCGGCAACTCCATGCCGGGAATGAAGTGGATGATGTATCTCATGCCCGTGATGTTCCTTGTGTTCTTCAACAACTACGCAGCCGGCTTGAGCTACTACTACTTCCTCTCGCTGCTCTTCACCATCCTCCAGAACTACGGCTACCGCCGCCTCGTGAGCGAGGAGAAGATGCGTGCCACTATGGCCGAGAACGCCAAGAAGCCCAAGAAGAAGAGCGGCTTCATGGCTCGCCTCGAGGAGATGCAGCGACAGCAGCGACAAATGCTCGAGGAGCAGAATCGCCGCAAGAACAATGGCAAGGGCCGCCAGTAGCCCCCTCGCCTCACAAAAGCGACAACCTCACCTCACCTCACGGCGACAGCAGCGTGCCCGCTCTGCTTCACGGCATCGGCAATCTCCTTGCGTGCAAGCAGCTCAGTAGCGTGAGCTACGCCGGTGGGTGGTGGTGACTCAATCGTGGGCTTCAGTTTTGCCTTATTGTATTTCTCACGCAATTATACCGAAAAAAACTTATAGGTTCTGCGAGGATCTATAAGTTTTTTTTTCGGTTTTCAGGCAACGACAGGGTGTCTTCTCCCTATTGATGCTACAAGCGGCGCCTATATAGGGATATTCAGAAAATAGGCAACTGATTGTTTGTCAATGTCATAGATTTTTTG
>CAMGFF010000040.1 GCA_946055125.1 uncultured Prevotellaceae bacterium
CAACCTCAAGGCATTGCGCATACACTGGGTAGAGCCCGATGCCGAGCGCATAGAGCACATCACCACCTTTGTGGTGCAGGACCCCGCCTTTGTGAACCTGCAAAGCGGCACGCGCTACATCTTCAATATCGAGCTGCGCCGAGGCACGGTGGCGGTGATACGCCCCGAGATACTGCCCTGGGAAATCGACGAGACGGTGAATACCACCAACGGTTTTGTGCAGGATCCGCGCATAGTAGGCACTGAGGCAGAGCTGCTACAAGCAATTGCCGATGGCGTAGATGATATTACCCTCAATGCCGATATTGAGATCAGTCAGCCTGTGGTGGTGCCGGCCGGCACAAATATGCGCATCGACCTCAATAGCCGCACTATCACCAATGCCGGCACCGGCGCGGCAATCACCGTGAAGGGCAACCTCACGATAGAGGGCAACGGCATGGTGAGTGGCGGCTCGGGAGGCGACAATGTTGCAGTTATGGTGTCGCAGGGCGCGAAGTGCAGCATCATGAACGGCACTTTCGGCGTGGGAGCAGATGCCAACGGACTCGGCAACTCGTGTATCTACACCACCGGCGGAGAAGTGGAGATTTATGGCGGCTACTTCAGCACCGATGCAGCCTACAAGGGCTTCTACTATGTGCTGAACCAGAATAACAGCAATCCCGGCAAGATTACGGTGTATGGCGGCGAATTTGAGAACTACAACCCCGCCGTGGGCGACGACAACCTAAAGGGCAACTTCGTGGCAAGCAGTTGCAAGAGCGTGCTTGCGAGCGACAACGGCACCAAGGTGTGGAAAGTAGTGCCCAAGGACGGCACAAGCGCCACGGTGAGCAGCGCAAGCGACTTTGCCACGGCGGTGTCGGCAGGAGTGGAAACAATCACGCTCTCGGGCGACATCACCCTCGACACACCAATCGACATACCGCAGAACGCCACAACCACCATTAATCTCAATGGCAGCACCATCACCAATTCCGGCACCGGCGCGGCAATCACCGTGCATGGCAACCTCACAATAGAGGGCGACGGCACGGTGAGTGGCGGCTCGGGAGGCGACAACGTGGCATTGAAGGTGGCGCAGGGCGCGAAGTGCAGCATCATGAGCGGCACCTTCGGCGTGGGCCCCGACGCCGGCGGCCTGGGCAACACCTGCATCTACAGCACCGGTGGCGAAGTGGAAATCTACGGCGGCCACTTCAGCACCGATGCGGCCTACGAGGGCTTCTACTACGTCCTCAACCAGAACAACGGCAACCCGGGAAAGATAACTGTGTATGGCGGCGAATTTGAGAACTACAATCCCTCAGTGGGCGACGACAACCTAAAGGGCAACTTCGTGGCAAGCAGTTGCAAGAGCGTGCTTGCGAGCGACAACGGCACCAAGGTGTGGAAAGTAGTGCCCAAGGACGGCACAAGCGCCACGGTGAGCAGCGCAAGCGACTTTGCCACGGCGGTGTCGGCAGGAGTGGAAACAATCACGCTCTCGGGCGACATCACCCTCGACACACCAATCGACATACCGCAGAACGCCACAACCACCATTAATCTCAATGGCAGCACCATCACCAATTCCGGCACCGGCGCGGCAATCACCGTGCATGGCAACCTCACAATAGAGGGCGACGGCACGGTGAGTGGCGGCTCGGGAGGCGACAACGTGGCATTGAAGGTGGCGCAGGGCGCGAAGTGCACCATCAAGGCCGGAACCTACAATGTGGGCCCCGACGCAAGCGGTGATGGCAACTCATGCATCTACACCGTGGGCGGAAGCCTTGAGATTTATGGCGGCACATTCAAGACCGAGAAAGACTGGCGCGGATTCTACTATGTGCTCAACCAGAACAACAGCAATCCCGGCAATATTACGGTGTTTGGCGGCACGTTCTACAACTTTAATCCCGCCACCGGCGACGACAGCCTCAAGGGCAACTTCGTGGCACCCGGCTACGAGAGCGTGCTCGTGAGCGACGACGGCACTACAAAGATATATCAAGTGAGAAAGAAAACCACATAACACACACAGATGAAAGCAACACGAAACTACATATTACTTGTTCTCATGGCTCTGCTCCTCGCCGCGTGCAGCGACGACACGGTGCAGGGTGGGGCAAGCGGCGAGATTCCCGACCTCACGGGCGAGGCGGTGCGCTTCACCACCTCAATGCCAGCCTCAGCGGCCTCGCGTGCCGAGAGCGCAAACAGTGGGCTTATCGGCGGCTACAGCCCTATGGTGAATGCCTACGAGCTTAGTGTGAAGATGTACGGTGAGGCCGAACCGATAGGGGAGTGCATCTACACTCCGGCTTCGACAGCCGAGGGAGCCGACGGCACTCTCGCCCCCACCACCGCCGCGCTGCTGCGCTGGCCCGACAACGTGAACGCCTACGGCTTCGAGGCCACGGCGGGAAGCTCGCACCTCCAGGCCGACCAGACCACAGCCGAGGTGTGGCTTGAGCAGGATCGCCTGCACGGCTTCGCATACGAGCCGGTGCTCGACGAGGGCGGCAATCCCATCGACAATATCTCGGCGCTCAACTACCGCAAGAGCGGCGAGTGGTATGCCAAGAACCGCGTGTGGATGACTCAGACCGGGCTTATTGATACCGACGACCTGCGCAAGGTTCCATTGTTCCTCAGCCACAAGCGTGCATGGATCACCGTGCGCCTCATTGCTGCCGAGGGCACAAACCGCGAGGACCTCGACTTTTCCACCGCAGGCACGAAGATAAGCGCCGAAATCTACAGCTATAATGCCGAGGGCAACATAGAGGCTTTCACCGGCGAAGTGCCTGCCGAGGCTCCCGTGCGCCCCTTGGCGCAGGAGTGGACGCATGACTATGAGGCCGACATCACCGGCCCCGCCGAGACGCGTGCCGGAGTGCAATATCACGCCATTGTGGAGCCTCACGACTATCTCGCCAATGCCGACAGCCACAAGATATGCCGAATCAACGTGGCCGGACAGAATTTTTCCTTCTTTGCCGGCAACGACGCCCGCTACACCGACTACAAGCACGGCGTAGAGTCGGCTCACACCGCTATGCAGGCCTACAACCTCACAGCCGGCAAGCACCTGGTGATTGATGTGATTCTCTCTCGCGAGAGCCGCAAGATTCTCATCACCGCCTATCTTGAGGACTGGACCGAGATGGTGACCACCAGCGTGTGCGACGACTTTGGCCTCAATGGCGACCCAATCACCATTCAGAACCGCCAGCAGCTCATCGACTTCCTTGGCGACCCCGAGCAGAACAAGCCCGGCAACATGGCAATAGTGAGCGCCGGCGCGATGAACCTCGACGCCGACGGCGACCCTTGGAGCAACTATAGCTTCGACCTGCGCTGCATGCTCAACCTGGGAGGCTGCATCGTGAGCACCTCCTCGCAGCTGCTGCGCGACATTGAGGCCTCGGGCAGCCTTGTCTATGGCGACATACGCCTTGCAGCCAATTCCACCTTGCCCACCGTGGTGTGCCGTGAGAATCACGGCTCCATTGAGTATATCACCGTGACCGGCAACCGCACCAGCAAGGCCACGGTGGCGGGAATAGCTGAAGTGAACTATTGCAATATCTCCAATTGCTCCACCAACAAGCTCACCGTGGAGGGCAATGCCGGCAATGGCGGCTACATAGGCGGTATTGCGGCGCGGTCGCTCTATGAGGACAGCGATGTGGCACTCATGCCCACCATCTTCAATTGCTCGGTGAATGGCTTGGTGCACGTGGCCGATGAGGTGACCGGCGGAGTGTTCTCGGGCGGAATATGCGGGCAAGCCCAGGGCCGCATCTCAGGCTGCACCTATGAGTATGGCGTGCCGCTCGTCGACGAGATACGCCGCTATGCCGGCGACGTGAGGGTGAACGTGAACATTGTGTATGCCGAATCGACCGAACACGGAAAGTCCCTTGAGGCTCACAACAACCAGTGGCCCACCAAGACAGAGAACAAGATAGGAACCGCCCCCGGGCAAAATGAGAACGTGCGAAGCGGAATGCTCTATGATGGAATCCTCAACAATCAGCGCGACCTCTCGGTACTGGTGAAGGACGGTATGTCGATCTACAACAAGACTGGAAGCAACTACCGCCTCGCCGACGACTTCACAGTGACGAGCGATGGCGAAGATGGCTGGGAGCTGAAGAGCGAGGCCACGACCAACTACAATGTGTACTGCAACATAGAGGGCAACGGCAAGACCATCACCACCACGAGTACCACGCCAATGCAGTATGGCGACACCCGCTATGAGAGCGGCAGCGTGGTGTCGGCCCCCATTCTCTTCAACACCGTGTTTGGCAAGGTGGAGAACCTCAACCTTTATTGCGACAAGCCCCTCTATGGTATTCCCAACTACAGCGTTGAGACCGGCAAGAACCTCTACAACGACGGTTGCGGCTCGCTGGCCTACGCCGTGAATGGCGGTGTGCTGCGCAACATCAACGTGTGGGGCACGGAGGAGGCCTTTGTGCAGGCCGCGTCGCCCGGAGGCATAGTGGTGCGGGCCTATGGCGGCGCCACAATTGAAAATTGCAACTGCTTCCTGCCCATTCGCCTGCATCTTGGCACAGTGAGCGACGGCACGCGCGTGTATGGTGGCGGAATCGTTGCCATTGCCAGCAAAGCCACAGTGACCCGCTGCGCCTACGTTCCCACCGAGCTGAATGGAATTACTCACGACTACACCGACGACAAGGCGCGTGTGTTTCTTGGCGGCATTGTGGGCGGACTGCGAATACACGACACCGAAGTGCCCAAGCTCACCGTCACCGACTGCTCAAGCTGGTTTGCCGTGCAACAGCCCGAACTCGGCTATGTGGCAGGAAAATACACCAAAGGCTCGATTGTGGGCACCACCTGCTTCATCAACAACCTCAATGAAGAAGCCGGAGTGGATGGCTGCGAGGGTAACTGGTGGCCCGTGGCAAGCATTGGCGCGGGCTACTGGATGACTAAGACCGAGGCTCTTGCCATAGGCCTGAAGAACTCGGTTTCGCCCATGCGGCCCTCGCCTCCCCAGCTGACCAACCGCCGCTACTAACCGAAAAGAAAATAGAACGAAACGAAATATATTTTTGAAGAAAAAGCAAATGAACCGCATATTTCTCTGCATATTATGGCTTCTTGCCCTCGCGGCCTGCGCCGATGGTATCGTAGGCAGCCCGGCAGCCAACGACGACGACACCGACGTGATTCACGTGGGCGGACTGGTGGGCGATGAGCCGGCCATTGAGGTGGACGACTCACGCGCCGTGAACACCACCGACGCCGAACTTGTGCCATGGCTCATCAACCCTCTCTTCGACGGCTTCCACATTGCCTACTACCGTGGCAATGACTATGGCACGAAGCGCCATGCCCAGCTCAAGCTGCTGCGCGACGGCGACACCTACAAAAAATCGGAGAGCGGCCTGGCTGAGTACTCATTCTTGGAGACAAGCAGTGGCGTGCTCACCGGCAACAAGGCGAAGTGGTTGGGCAATGGCGTACATCACTTCGAGGGGCACTATGTGCCCGAGGCAATCCGCAACGAGGTGCCCGATGCCGGTGCGCCCAATAACCTCGACACCGATCAGAGCGACGACTCCGAGGCCGGCAACTACACACTGCTCTTGCGCTACCTCAGCATGCCCACCAACTACGAGATTAATGCCACCATTGGTCGCGTGAAACTGCCATTCTACCACCGTCTGTGCCGCGTGAATGCCTTTGTGCTCATCAACCCCGACATGGGCCCCGACGTGAAGCTCGAGGGCTACGACATATCGAGCGGAAAAGACGACCCCACCACCACTACACTGTGCTTTGAGAACGTGAAAGTGCTGCGCCACGTGGAGCGCACCGTGGACGATGGCAACGAGATGTTCTCGCCCCACTGGGAGACGGTGCGCCGCGTGATACCCCACTCGCAGGGCGAATATGGCAGTGTGGATGGCAATGGAAATGAGCAATATCCCGATTTTATTCTCTTTGAGTCGGTTGAGGAGGGCACTCCGCTATTCCCGAGTGTCGTTGAGGAATGGACGCGAGTGAAAGATGCTTTCGAAGCAGCAATGAACCGGTATTATGCCGACAATGGCATCACCGGCACACCCACCTTGGCCGAGAAGCAGGCTGCCGAAGCCTACGCCGAGGGGGTGACAAAATACCGCATGACCAATTATGGCAGGGTGCCGGTGTATAACATAATCGTGCGCCCCACCTACACCTTGGCCGAGAATGTGATGTATGACGAGCCGGGGGGGATCACCCACGAGGAAACAAACTCAATCACCTTTGTGCTTCGCCTCAACAACGGCCTGGAGTATGAGAAAACATTCACATTCGACCTCGATGCCAACCGCCAGACTTCAGTGTACCTGCGCATCAACCGCGAGAGTGTGGACTACAACACCTCGGGCTCGGAGGTGTGGGACAAGAACGACTTCACCGACGGCTACTATGGCGTGAACAATGAGAATGGCAACAGCCTCTCGATAGCCGGCAGCTCCTGGCAGCGTGCCTATCGCAACTCGCGTGGCAGCGGCCCCGCCGACATCACCGACGGCAGCGACTACAACGAGAACGACGAGGCCGACCACACCGCCGGCGGCGACGACGACGGCCAGTATATCAGCGACGCCAACTGGATAAAGTGCCTCCTCGAAGCCACCAAGGATGGCAAGCACCACGGCGACTACTTCATTCTCGACCGCGACATCACCATTTCGGCCACGCTCATTCCTGTGGATTTCGTGTTCACCGGCCATCTCGACGCCCGTGGCCACACCATCACCCTCACCGACTGTGGCACCACAGTTACTGATGAGGCAGAGTGGTGGGAGGACAACTACCAGCTTGCCGGTGACTACTCGGGCGGCACCTACTATGTGAGCGACGGCGCAGGGAACTTCAGCGAGTTCACTATGCCCGATAATATCTACAAAAAGACTAAAGAGGCAGTGACCCGGCCAGCAACTGAAGAAGATGTGGCCGGTGGAATTGCCGAGTATGTGGGTGAGGAAATTGTTGTGACACCGGCCGAGTATGAGCGGATTACCACCATTGCCGCGATGATGAGCTACGTCGGGCAGCTCTATGAGAAGACTGCCGACGACACTTATGTGGAATACACCAAGCCCACGCTCTATGTGAACGACGTGATTCACCACCCGGCAGTGACGCACACAAGCCCAAGCCACCTCTTTGCCGGGCTCAACGGCATCTACACCACCGCGCAGGAGAGCAACCCCGCATTGCCGGCCGAGCAGTGGGAGGCCAATGTGCACAAGGAGGGCAGCTACTGGGTGCCTGTGGGCGGCTACCGTGCCGAGGTGCTCAATACCACCGTGGCTGGAGCCACGCTCTTCAAGAATGGCTACACCACCGGCAGCACCGACGCTTTCGACGTGAGCGGCAATGTGCAGAATTGCCGCGACAGCAGCGGCAAGGTGCCAAACTACAGCAACGGAATCCCAAAATACTGAGAACACCACTATGACGATGAAACGCATATATCACCACTACTACTTCATAGCCACGCTGCTGGCGGCACTCGCAGCGTGCAGCGACGATGTGCAGCTTACGCCCGAAATGAGCCGCGAGCAGAGGCAGCTGCTCGGGCGGGCGGTGAACTTCAACGCGAGCATTGCCGAGGCCTTTGAGTCGCGTGCGTCGTATAACCACGACGGCCAGTTCAACCAGGGCGACTGGATGAAAATCTTCCGCCAGTACTCCCACGATGGCGGCCTCACCTTCGACCCCGCCACTACCTCCTACCGCATCTACTACTACATACCGAAATATGCCGGCGGAACACAGATTGTACTTCCCAATGGCTGGCAGTGGCACGTGCTTCCCGGCAAGACCGGCAGCAACAATGGCACCTTGTTCACGCAGACTGCCGCCGACTCCCTCTCGTGGGAGAACGGCAACAGTGTGCGCTTCTTTGCCAGTGCGCTGAGCAACCTCTCGGGGGCACTCGATGCCAACAGCTGGTCGCGCTATTACCCCGACTATATGCTGTCGAACACCGTGTCGTCGTCGGGGCCGTCGGAGAGTGTGCCGCTCACCATGCGCCACCTGGGCTGCCGCATAGGCTTCGCGCCGCGCAACTCGGGCAACCAAATTGTGAAGGTGGAGATTTGCCTCGACGCGGCGGACTATGTGCGCAACGACAACGCCGGCTCGGCAGCCGACGATGAGGCCGACAAATTGCAAGCCGCCGAGGCGAGTGCCGCGTATGTGCGCTCGGTGTATAACCGCATGTGTGCGCCTGGAGGTATCGACTTGGAGAACAGCCGCCTCAACGCACTGGTGAGGTCGTATGTGGATGGCGGCGGAAAGGTGCAGGAGCTGTATCTCGATGCCACACAGGCTCAAATGGTGACCTTAGGCACGAAGACCATGGCCGAGATCGCGAGCGAGGTAGTGCGCCCCTATTTTGTGCCCAACGACAACCGCTACTACATGATTTCCATTCCCCACGACATGAGCAGCGACTTCGCCCAGGCCGGACAGCTCATCACGCTTCCGCCCTACACCCGCTTCAAGGTGTGGCTGCGCGATGTGAACAGCGGCGACAACCCGGTCGGCGACAAGCTCGAGAGTACTTACCACATTTTCTCGCTCAGCGACATCAAGGATGCCCACGGCAACCAGGTGTTCAACGACACCAACCTTGGGCTCACCCTCCATGCCGGGCGCAGCTACCTCTTCTATGTGGGATACCACTACGACACCTTCACCGTGGAGAGCGACCCCTCATTCTTGTGGACTGAGCACGACATTGCAGCCGGCGACCTCGCCGACACCACCACGCCCACGCCCGATGCCTCGGAGTATGGCTGGTGGAACGATGCCATAGAGCTTGCCATCTACAACTCGGTGAACCTCAACGCGCAGTATAAGCCGGAGTTCACGATAAGCACCAAGGAGGAGTTTATATCGTTTATGAAGCTCGTGAACGGCACTGCCGACCAGCACACCGGCACGCTGAAGCGTGCTTTCCGCAAGGGGAAGACCAACCCCGACAACGAGCTTCACTACTGGTGGTATGACCCCGACAACCTGCGCGACGCCAATGGCGACACCATCTGGGTGACGCACGAGCAGGCGCGGGAGCGAGGCTTCGTGTTCTACAAGCGCTTCATACCCGCCGACGGCGACAAAGCCTCCTACGTCACCGAGGACTACCTCACCGGCTCCTACAACTTCTACAGCGACATAGTGAAGCGCCACTTCAACGTGAACCTCGCCTGCGACGTTGATTTCGACGACTGCGTGATTCCGCCCATTGGCAGCGCAGCCACGCCTTTCCTGGGCAACTTCAATGGCGGCATGCACACGGTGAGCAACGTGGCCGTGGAGGGCAACTACCTCTTTGGCGAGGTGCAGGGCGGCTCCATCACCAATTTGCGCCTACGCTCAAGCTACGCGCTGGGGCTGCTCAATAAGGGAGTGGAGAGCCACATTGCCGGTATCGACATTGAGGCACCCTCGCCCACGCCGGCAGCCATTGTGGCAAGCCTCACCGGCACCGATGCCAAGTCGCCCGCTTATGTGGTGGGCTGCACCCACCGCTCGCGCTCGGCGGCCGACGCTGCAGTGCCGCTCATAGGCACCGGCGACCACCTGAGGGTGTGGGGCTGCATGAACACCGTGGGCGGCATCACGGGCGGCGCCATCCTGGGCAGCTACGCCGACCCCTCGAATATGTTCCTCGCTCCGCAGGTGCTTGAGGAAGATGAGCCGGTGGCGTGGGGCAACATGATGTGCTGCTACTACGACACCGAGCAGTCGGCCGCAGCCAATGCCGTTGACGACATTGCCGACACCTACCGCTACAAGGAGTATGTGCGAGGCAGCCGCACCCATGTGCTTTGCGCAAGGGTTGACAACTTGATTGCCGAAGATGTGCTTGACAAGCTCACCGACCCCAACCAAAAGGCCGACTTCTATGGCATCGCGCCCTGGCGCGCCATGAACTGCGCCATCGACCGCTACAACACCACCGCCGTGGGCCGCTTGCAGCCCTGCAAGGCACACTATGAGGTGAACTCCACCGGCTACGACATGCGCTATCCTGTGCTGCTCGACGGCATTCCCACTACCGAACAAATAGGAAACATACTGAAATAACAACCCACTCACGATGAAACCATATCACAGCATAATCACCTTGCTCGCCGTAGCCTCGCTCCTGCTCACCGCCTGCAACACTACCGCCGGCGGCGATGAGCCACAGGCCGGCGATGCGCCCATGCTCATCACGAGCAGCGTTGCCCCCTTTGAGGGCGGCGACGAGCTCTCGCGCGTGAACATGGAGGGCACGGCGTTTCTCACCGGCGACCTCATGCGCCTGAAGATAATCTGCCCTTACAGTACCGACACCGAGCTGGGCGAGACCACCTACAGCAATTCTTTCGACAGCTTCTGGCTACAGAAGTGGACCGGCACGGGGTGGACCTATGTGCGCTCGTCGGACGGCTTCGACATCAACGGCGACTCGCGCCCCAGCGACTCGCGAGTGCTCACAAGCCACATCGAGTCGCAGGCCACGCCCTACGTCTATACCGCCTCCACCTGGAGCGTGGAGCGCAAGTTCTTTGGCCGTAACGGCCGCCTCTACCTGCAATACACCCCGGTGTTCTACGCCGACCAGACCCGGGAGCAGAACTACCGCAACAGCGATATACTGTGGGCGCAGACCTACATGACCACCGGCACCTCGGCGATACACCTGGTGTTTGGCCATGTGATGTCGGCACTGCGGATAACCCTTGAGGGCAACACCGCCGCTATCGCCGCCGATGCCACGCTCTCGGTGGAGGGAATGCCCGACATCGACCAGGCCGAGATAGTGGTGGGCGACTACTATGCCGCCAAGAGCAAGTCGAACAGTGCCTACAGCTACCGCGACAAGAGCAAGTGTGCCTATGAGCACAATGGCAAGGTACTCGGTGTGGGCGTGAACGACGACAGCAACTACACTGCCTACACCCGCCCCATGAGCGGCAACCCCAATCCCAGCTCGCTTGCCACCGTGCCAAACACCGGCACCTACACCGCCTATTGCGCCGGCAGCCACACCTACCGCCTCATAGTGCCACCCTGCACCCTCGAAGCCGAGCCGCGCATGGTGCTGCGCAGCGGCACGAAGCGCTACACCGCCTCACTGAGCCACAAGAACTTTGAGGAGGGTAAGCTCTACAACGTGACATTCAATATTCCCCAGGCCGACTAAGCCGGCCCACCCACACACTCTATCAAAGATATGACAAAAACACTATCACCACACCGCCTCTTCATCATAGCCTGCACGGCAGCCTTGGCACTCGCCTCGTGCAGCAAGGAGGACGTTCCCGGCAATGACAGCGGCGACAACGATGCGCAGCCGATAACCGGGATAATAGCCTCGATAGGCGCAGCCGAATC
>CAMGFF010000041.1 GCA_946055125.1 uncultured Prevotellaceae bacterium
AGTGGATAAAGATATATCCATTACACATTCTCACATTCATTTTTATGTTTGCCCTTGACTTATGGCATGGAAAATATTGCGGTCTTTTAGCTGCGGCAGCAAACATGCTATTGCTGCAAAGTTGGGTCCCTGCCGATAGCTTCTATTTCGTGGCTAATAGTCCCTCATGGTTCCTTTGTGACATACTGTTTTTCTATTTGGTGTTTTCTTCATTAAACAAACTCATTTTATGTGCGGACAACTGGAAACTATTCACAATAAGCATCGTGGTTCTTTTGTCGTATATATGCCTAATGGCTTTTTTACCATCGTCGCTGGTAAACCCTATTCTTTATGCCAATCCATTAACGAGGCTTTTGGATTTCATTATCGGTATCATACTATATAAACTCTACATATCACATAAAGGCATTGCACTGAAAAATAAACTTGTCAGCAAATCGGCTATTATAGTGTCGTTAATGGAATTGTCTGTAATACTACTGATAGTAATCACAGCAATTGTATATCCTCACCTTCAGCCGAGAGTAAGGACCGTATCCATCTTTTGGCTATCCATTCCCCTGGCAATACTCTTCTTTGCTATGTCTGACCATAGCAAAGGCATTGTCTCAAGATTTATGCAAGCAAAAACAATGCTGTGGCTGGGAAACATATCATTCTGCTTATATATCATCCATATACCAGTGCTTAGGATATTCAACACCATATGGGTTCATCTTGGTGCCCCACACTCTACAATAATTCATTTCCTGCTGTTTACAACGCTACTTATCACATTCTCGCATCTTACCAATAAATGCAATTTAGCGATTTTGGCGAGGATAAGGAGCATAAAGTCTTAACCCAACTTTACTCACATATCAGCGTCAAAGCCGAGCTGCCCGTTTCGAGAATGCTCCACGAGGAAGACTCAGCACAATCACAGAGCCATGGAGAGCGCCCAAACGGCGGTGAGCATCAGCCGGAGGTGTATTAGTTGACCGACTCGCGGCGGGCGGCGTCGATGCGGAGAAGCAGGGCCAGGAGGATGGTGAAGCCGAGGATTGAGGAGCCGCCGTAGCTGAAGAAGGGTAGCGGAATTCCTATCACGGGACACAGCCCTATCACCATGCCTATGTTGATGGCAAGGTGGAAGATGAAGTAGGATGCCACGCAGTAGGCATACACGCGGCCGAAGGCAGTGCGCTGCCGCTCGGCTATGTGGATGATGCGCAATATCAGCACCAGGAATAGCAGCAGCACTGTGGTGGAGCCCACGAAGCCTTCTTCTTCGCCAATGGTGCAGAAGATGAAGTCAGTGTGCTGCTCGGGCACGTAGCGCAGCTTGGTCTGTGTGCCATTGAGCAGGCCCTTGCCCCAGAATCCGCCGGAGCCTATGGCGATTTTCGACTGGTTCACGTTGTAGCCCACCCCGCGAATGTCGTCCTCAATGCCGAGTGTCACCTTGATGCGAAGCTGCTGGTAGCTCTCGAGTTTGCCAAAGGCATAGTTCACCGAGAATAGGAACAGCACCGATGCCACGGCGAAGATTATTGCCACGAAGGCCTTGCGCACATTCTCGCGAAACATGGCTATGAGCAGGTAAATCACCGAGGCGCCTATCACGGCCACGAAGAAGATGGTGCCGTTCACCTCAATGCCTAAGTGGGATAGCACGGCTACAACGAGAGAGCAGGCTATGTAGCCCAGGGCTGTGTTGCGCCCCAGCTCCCACGAGCGGCAGTAGATGAAGAGCATTCCCACCACAAGGAGCATTATGCCTAAAAACACGAGTGCCTCTCCAAGTGGTATCGACCAGAAAAGCACGTCGGTGTATTTTATTGCAATCACAAAGAATAGCACGGCGCAGAATCCCGCAAAGAGCACAAATCCGCTCATTCCCTCTCGGTATAGCACGAAGATGAGGGAGGTGTAGACGAGTGCCGAGCCCGTTTCGCGCTGTAGGATAATGAGTATGATTGGAAGTATGATTATCAGCGCCGCTTTCAGGTAGTTGGCATAGCTCTTGTTGAGAGTGAAATTGTAGCCGCTGAAGAGCTTCGCCAGTGCCAGCGCGGTGGCGAATTTGCCAAACTCGGCCGGCTGTATGCTGATCGGGCCGAGCACTATCCACGAGTGGGAGCCTTTCACATTTGGGGCGATAAATATGGTGAGGATTAGCACCAGTATGGTGACGGCATACACCGGATAGGCGTAGGCGTCATAGAGGCGGCGGTCGAGCAGTAGTATGCAGAAGCCTATCACCACTGCTATGCCTATCCACATCATCTGCTTGCCCGAGAACATGGAGAACTCGAAGATTCCGGCGTTGTCAAACTGGTAGCTGGCGGCATATATGCTCACCACGCCGCAGGCCACGAGTATGAAGTAGAGCGCCACTGTGAGCCAGTCGATGTAGCGCAGCGGTGAGCTATTGTTTCTGTTGTAGGCTGTCGTTAGTTGCATTTTGCTTGGGGGTTACGGGGTTGCTGAATGTAGTCGGACGTGGATATCCTGTTGTGCTTGCCTCGAGCATCTGTGTCTCCATGTATTTCCGCGACTCTGAGATTTCTCCCTTGAGATACATTTCCATCATCAGGCTCCCAATAGGCACTCCGTAGGTCGCGCCGAAACCGGCATTTTCCACATACACGCATATTGCTATCTTGGGGTCGTTCATGGGTGCGAAGCCCATGAATGCCGAGTGGTCTTTTCCGTGGGGGTTCTGCGCCGTGCCGGTCTTCCCACACACTTCCACATCGCCAAAGGCGGCGCGGCGGCACGTTCCGCCGGTCACTGCCATGCGCATTCCGGCTACTATCTCGTCGTAGTAGGTGCGGTCGATGGTTGGGTAGTGCTTCCTGAGGATGCTGTCGGGCAGGCCCACGCCTATTATGTCCTTCACCACGTGTGGGGTGATGTAGTAGCCTCGGTTGGCTATGGTGGCACAGAGGTTGGCTATTTGCAGTGGGGTGGCAAGCACCTCGCCCTGGCCTATTGCAACTGATATGATAGTGTTGGCCGACCAGCGTCCTTCGCCGTAGGCTCGGTTGTAGTAGGCGCTGTTGGGGATAAAGCCTCGGCTCTCGCCGGGAAGGTCGATTCCCAGCTTATATCCGTAGCCCATCGACACAAGGTGCCGCTTCCACACCTCAAAGGCGTCGGCCGTGGTGCCATATTTTGAGTGGCGGTCGAGCATGTGCTTGAAGCCCCAGCAGAAGTAGGCGTTGCACGACGTCTGCAACGCCGGCTGCAGGGCTATTGGAGAGCCGTGGGCGTGGCAGCCCACTTTCAGTCGGCCGCAGATGAAGCCATGTGAGCAGGGATAGGCTGTGGAGAGTGTCACTATTCCCTCCTGGCGCAGAATGAGTCCCTGGGTGGGCTTGAATGTGGAGCCGGGGGGATAAGCGGCCATTATGGCGCGGTCGAAGAGGGGCTTGCGGCGTGTGTCGTTGAAGAGCTTCTTGTAGTTCTTGCCTCGTGCGCGGCCCACGAGGAGGTTGGGGTCGTAGGTGGGGCTCGACACGAGGGCGAGCACTTCGCCGGTGGCCGGCTCTATGGCCACTATGGCGCCAATCTTGTTCTGCATCAGCCTCTCGCCATATTCTTGTAGCTTGATGTCGATGCTGAGCTTTAGGTCCTTGCCCGACACCGGGGCTATATCCTGCTTCCCTCCGTCGTATTTTCCCTTTATCTTGCCAAGTGCGTCGCGAATTAGTATTTCCACGCCTTTCTGTCCGCGCAGGTCGGTCTCATAGCTCTTCTCCACGCCCAGGTCGCCGGTGTAGTCGCCGGGGCGGTAGTAGTCGTCCTTCTCTATCTCGCGGGCGTTCACTTCGCGTATGTTTCCCACCACATTGGCTGCCGCTGTGTGATTGTACTGCCGCAGTATTCGCTTCTGTATGAAGAAGCCGGGGAAGCGGTAGAGCTTTTCCTGCAAGCGTCCATAGTCCTTGGCGGTAAGGTGGGTCATGAACACCTGCTGGCTGTATAGCGAGTAGTTGGGGTTCTTGCGTGGGTTCTTGATGTCGGCCATTCGCTTGTCGAAGGTCTCCCGCGTGATTTGAAGCGTGTTGCAGAAGTCGGCCGTGTCGAAGGGCTGCACGTCGCGCGGAATCATCACCACGTCGTAGGCCGGCTGGTTAAACACCACCAGCTCGCCGTTGCGGTCATACATCAGTCCTCGCGATGGATAGAGCGTCTTGCGCAGGAAAGCGTTTGTGTCGGCATTTATCTTGTATTTGTCGTCACAAACCTGCAGCTCAAACAGCTTGATGATGTAGATTGCTACAATCACTATTAGCAAGCCGCCAATCACATATTTTCTTCGTTCGAGATTATAGTCTTTTCTCACGCTTAGTGTCTAAACTGTCAATACCAAAAATGAGCAGGGTGCTGAGAATGGTGCTTGCCACTATGCGCAGCAGGGTGAGCTGGAGGTTGTGCAGCGTGAAGGCCTGGATTGCAAATATGAGGAAGCAGAACACGAGCACCATCGATAGCAGATACTTGATGTAGATTCCTATGCCAAGGGTCTGGATTGAAGGAATGGGGTTCGGAAGGTCGTCCTCGCGAGCAAAGTAGAGCGAGAACACGGGGCGGCGCAGGGCGGCGGCAATCACGCATGCCAGCGCGTTCATGCCTTGCGTGTTGCTGAACACGTCGATTGTGAGCCCCATGAGGAAGGCGAGGGTCATGGCCCAGTTCACCGAGAGGTTGATGGGTAGGCGTATGATGAAGTAGATATAGACAATGGGTATTGCCACGCCGAAGATGCAGATGTGGTTGCACACCACCTGTAGCAGCGTGAGCACCACATAGAGCATGATGAATTGCAGTATTGTCTTGATCATTTCTTGGCCTCCTTTCCGCTTGCTTTCTCCTCTTCAAGCTGCTGAAGCTCGGCCTGGCGGTTGTTCTTGATGGCGCGTACCGTGCTGAGCTGGGTGAAATCGGTGCTCAACGCCACGCGCAGCGAGAAGAAATTGTCGTTCATATCCTTTAGCTGCTCCACAATTGTCCCCACTATTAGTCCCTCGGGGAACACCGAGGAATAGCCACTGGTGACTATCGTGTCGCCCTTCTCAAATTTCACATGGCGGGGCATCTCCTCAAGCAGGGCATGGCGGGCATCCTTGCCGTCCCACACGAGGCTGCCGAAAAAGTTGCTGCCCTTCACCTTGCACGAGAGGCGGAACATGGGGTTGAGCAGCGAGATTACTCGTGCCGAGTGCGGCCCCACCACGTTCACTATGCCCACCACGCCATTCTGGTCCACCACGCCCATCTCGGGAGCTATGCCGTCGGCGCTGCCCCGGTTTATGGTGATGTAGTTCTGCGGTTGCGATATGCTGTTGCTTATCACGTGGGCGAGGATAAACTCGAAGTCGTGATTGGTGCCGGCAATGGTGGTGGTGTCGGGGAGCATCAGTTTCACGCTCTCAAGCTCGTTGCGCAGGTTGATGACCTCCATCTCGAGCATGGCATTGCGGTTGTGCAGGTCTTCATTGATCTCATGAAGGTGGAAATAGGAGGTGACATTGTTTATCGTGCCGTATACCGCCGAGCATATACTATTGGCCGAGGTGAGATACACATGATGCTGATAGGGATTGTTCCTGAACAGCAGCATGCAACTGATTGCCACATAGAATATGAAGACAAACCACGAAAAATACTTTATTATGAAATTAATTAGATTTTTCAATGAGAGTGTTGTGAAAGGGTGAGTAACTTACTGCGACACGGTCGCTTGGGGGCGTATATAGCCGAATGAGTGTGTGCCATAACCACGGTTATGCCACACACCCTTTTCCGGTGATATAACTGTCGTTAAGCCCTGTGAATGTGGGGCTTATCGAATGAGAAACGAGAAGCGGTTGATATTCTTGAGCGCCACGCCCGTACCCTTTGCCACGGCCAGGAGCGGATCCTCGGCGATGTGAAACTGGATGCCAATCTTGTCGGTGAGGCGCTTGTCGAGGCCTCGGAGCAGGGCACCGCCACCGGTGAGGTAGATGCCGTTCTTCACAATGTCGGCATAAAGCTCTGGTGGTGTCTGCTCAAGAGCAGCGAGCACGGCAGCCTCAATCTTTGAGATTGACTTCTCGATGCAGTGGCTTATTTCCTGGTACGAAACGGGAATCTCCATTGGCAGGGCCGTCATCTGGTTAGGACCATGCACGATGAAGTCTTCGGGCGGATTCTCAAGCTCGGTGAGGGCTGAGCCCACGTTAATCTTGATAAGCTCTGCCATGCGCTCCCCCACTTTCACGTTGTGGGCGCGGCGCATGTGCTCCTGTATGTCCTCGGTGAAGTCGTCGCCGGCAATCTGTATGCTCTTGTTGCACACGATTCCGCCGAGCGAAATCACGGCGATTTCGCTTGTTCCGCCACCTATATCCACCACCATGTTGCCCTGGGGAGCCTCCACATCGAGGCCAATGCCGAGGGCGGCGGCCATAGGCTCATATATCATATACACGTCGCGGCCCTGGGCGTGTTCCGAGGAGTCACGCACGGCACGTATCTCCACTTCGGTTGAACCCGAAGGGATGCCCACCACCATGCGCAGCGAGGGCGAGAACCAGTTGCTCTTGGAGCTGAGTTTCTTCACGAATCCGCGAATCATGAGCTCGGCGGCGTTGAAGTCGGCAATCACGCCCTTGCGCAAGGGACGCACTGTGCGAATGCCCTCATGCTCCTTGCCCTGCATCTGGCGTGCACGCTCTCCCACGGCAATCAATTTGTTGGTCTTAGTGTCGAGCGCAACAATTGATGGCTCATTAATCACAATCTTGTCGTTGTGAATGATGAGGGTGTTGGCCGTGCCAAGGTCGATTGATATTTCTTTAGTTAATGAGAAAAGTCCCATATTGCTACTTGCAAATTGTGATTAAATGGATATTTATACTTAGTGCTTGAAGTGGCGAATGCCTGTGGTGACCATGGCTACGCCATTCTTGTTGCAGTATTCTATAGAGTCGTTGTCGCGGATAGAGCCGCCGGGCTGTATCACGGCTGTGACACCGGCCTGGTGAGCAATCTCCACACAGTCGGCAAATGGGAAGAATGCGTCCGATGCCATCACGGCTCCGTTGAGGTCGAAGTTGAAGCTGTGTGCCTTCTCCACTGCCTGTTTCAGTGCATCAACGCGCGACGTCTGGCCTATGCCGCTTGCGCAGAGCTGTTTGTTCTTCGCGAGGACAATGGCGTTGCTCTTGCTGTGCTTCACAATCTTGTTGGCGAAGAGGAGGTCTTCAATCTGAGCCTGATCCACTGCCTTTTCTGTGACTTGCTTGAGCTCGTCGGGTGTCTCGGTGTGGGTGTCGCGCTCCTGCACGAGTGCGCCATTGAGGGTAGTGCGGCACTGGAGGGCCGGACGCTCAAATGGCTTGATAACGAGGATGATGCGGTTCTTCTTCTGCTCAAGTATGGCAAGTGCCTCGGGGGTGTAGGCCGGGGCGATACACACCTCAAAGAAGATTTTGTTCATTTCCTCGGCAGTGGCGGCGTCGATCTCTCGGTTGGTGATTAGCACTCCGCCGAAGGCCGACACGGGGTCGCCCTCAAGGGCTGCCTTCCACGCTTCGACCACTGTGGGGCGCGAGGCTATGCCGCAGGCATTGTTGTGCTTGAGGATGGCAAATGTGGTCTCGCTGAAGTCGCCTATGAGGTTCACGGCTGCGTCGATGTCGAGGAGGTTGTTATAGGAAATCTCCTTGCCGTGGAGCTGGGTGAACATCTCGTCGAAGTTGCCGAAGAAGTAGCCCTTCTGGTGCGGGTTCTCGCCATAGCGCATCACCTTGGCTCCATTGATGGGCAGGCGAAGCGCCGAGGGCTGGTCGCCGCCGTCGAAGTAGTTGAAGATATGAGAGTCGTAGGCACTCGACACTGCAAATGCCTCCTTGGCAAACCAGCGGCGATCCTCTATCGTGGTGGTGGCGCCACCATTGGCCACAAGGCGCTCATAGAGCGGCTCATATTGTGCCTTCGATGCCACAATCACCACATCCTGGAAGTTCTTTGCGGCTGCGCGGATAAGCGATATGCCGCCTATGTCGATTTTCTCGATTATGTCGGCTTCGGGTGCGCCCGAGGCTACAGTGTCCTCAAATGGGTATAAGTCGACAATCACAAGGTCGATTTCGGGAATCTCATATTGAGCAATCTGCTCGCGGTCGCCCTCGTTGTCCCGACGGTTAAGTATTCCGCCAAACACTTTGGGGTGGAGCGTCTTCACGCGGCCGCCAAGGATTGAGGGATAGCCGGTGAGGTCTTCCACGGCATCGCACTCATAGCCCTGCTCCTTGATAAACGACTGTGTGCCGCCCGTTGAGAGGAAGCGCACGCCATTGTCGTTGAGTATTTTAAGAATCTTGTCTAATCCATCTTTGTGGAAAACGGAGATAAGAGCTGTCTTGATTTGTTTAGTCTGAGCCATAAAACTATATTTTCAATTGAAATTTAGTGCAAAATTAGCGAAAAAAGAGGAATTTACTGCTATAAAGCAGAAAAATATTTTTCACAGCATCGCAAGCCCGGCTGCGATGCGGCTCAGGCTTGCAATGCTGTGTGTGATTGCGGGTGATTACTTCTTGTTCTGCTCAATCCACTTTCGGGCGTTCACGAAGGCCTCAATCCACGGCGTGACTTCATCGGCGCGGTGCGAATCGGGATAGTATGCGCACTGCCATGGGAAGATTGCACGCTCCAGGTGTGGCATCATGGCGAGGTGACGGCCGTCGGCCGAGGCAAGGCCTGCCACGGCGCGTGGTGAGCCGTTGGGGTTGGCCGGATAGCTCTTGTAGGAGTATTCGGCCACCACGTTGTATTTTTCGGCCGGCTCGGGAAGGTAGAACTTGCCCTCTCCATGAGCCACCCATATTCCAAGACGTGAGCCTGAGAGCGAGCCAAACATCACCGAGTTGTTCTTGGGGATAGTGAGCCCCAGGAACTGCGACTCAAATTTGTGGCTGTCGTTGTGCAGCATCTTGGTGCGCTTGGTGTGCTCGGGGTTGATGAGGTTGAGCTCAATCATCACCTGGCAGCCGTTGCATATGCCGAGGCTCAGCGTGTCGGTGCGCTTGTAGAAGCGCTCAAGTGTGGCCTTGGCAGTCTCGTTCCAGAGGAAGCCGCCTGCCCACCCCTTGGCCGAGCCGAGTACGTCGGAGTTGGAGAATCCGCCGCAGAACACAATCATGTTCACGTCGTCGAGTGTCTCGCGGCCCGACATGAGGTCGGTCATGTGCACGTCTTTCACGTCAAATCCTGCATAGTAGAGCGAATATGCCATCTCGCGGTCGCCATTCACGCCCTTCTCGCGTATGATTGCAGCCTTGATGCCCGAGGGCTTGTGGCTGAAGCCGGTGATGCCCTGGTCGGCAGCACGGCCGGTGAATCCTTTGGGGAGAATGTAGCGAATGGGCTGCTTCTTGTAGTTGAGGAAGCGGAGCTTTGCGCACTTCTCGCCGCTCTGCTTGGTGTCGAGGAGATATGATGACTCCATCCACACGTCGCGCAGGTGGTCGATGAAGAGCATATACTCGTTGCCGTCGTGGTTGATGGTGAGGCTGCGCTCGGCAGTGGGAGCGCCAAGCTCCACATAGCTGATTCCTGCCTTGCCGAGGGCGGCGACCACCCGGTCGATCTTCTTGTCGGCAACTTGAATCACGAGGGCGGGGTTCTCGGCAAAGAGAATCTTGATGAGGTCGCTCTCGCTGAAGCCGTCGGTGCTTATCTCAATACCGCCCTTGGTGTTGGCAAATGCCATCTCAAGCAGTGCGGTGACAAGGCCTCCGGCCGACACGTCGTGGGCTGCAAGAAGCATGTTCTTCGCCACAAGCTCCTGCACGGCATTGAATGTACGGGCAAAATACTCGGCCGACTTCACTGTGGGCGAAGTGGCTCCGAGTGCGCCGAGCGATTGGGCAAATGCCGAGCCGCCAAGGTTCATGTTGTCACCTGAGAAGTCGATATAGAAGAAGCGGCTGTTGCGGTTCTGCATCACCGGCGACACGGTCTTTCTCACGTCGGCAACCTCACCGGCGGCCGAGATAATCACCGTGCCAGGTGCAAGCACTTTCTTGTCGCCATATTTTTGTGTCATGGAGAGGCTGTCCTTGCCCGTGGGAATGTTGATGCCCAGGGCACAGGCAAAGTCGCTGCAGGCCTTCACTGCCGAGTAGAGGGCTGCGTCCTCGCCGGTGTTGCGGCAGGGCCACATCCAGTTGGCACTGAGCGATACGCTCTTGAGCCGGTCCTTGAGGTTGGCTCCCACAATGTTGGTGAGGGCTTCGGCGATCGAGAGCACCGAGCCGGCCTCGGGGCTGATGAGGGCAGCCTGTGGGGCGTGGCCGATTGAGGTGGCTATGCCCTTGGTGCCGGTGAAGTCGAGGGCCACCACGCCGCAGTCGCTCAGTGGCAGCTGTATCTCGCCCTGGCACTGCTGGCGTGCTATCTTGCCGGTGATTGATCGGTCCACCTTATTGGTGAGCCAGTCCTTGCAGGCAACGCCTTCGAGCTGTAGCACGGTCTCCACGTAGTCGTTGAGGTTCTCGGCCGAATACTTCACGTCGGCGAAGTGATGCGGCGCTGTGACATCGGTCATAACGGTGACAGGCGAGCTGCCAAACATATCCTTCATGCCCAGGTCGATGGGGCGCACGCCGTTCTTGTCCTCAAAGACGAAGCGGTCGTCGCCGGTGGTCTCACCCACCACATAGAATGGGGCTCGCTCGCGCTCGGCAATCTGGCGAATGTGGTCAATATCTTTCTTCTCGACTACCATGCCCATGCGCTCCTGCGACTCGTTGCCTATGATTTCCTTGAGCGAGAGTGTGGGGTCGCCCACGGGGAGGGCCGAAATGTTGATTTTGCCGCCGGTTTCCTCAACAAGCTCCGAGAGGGCATTGAGGTGACCGCCGGCTCCGTGGTCGTGGATTGAAACAATGGGGTTGGAGTCCGACTCCGAGAGGGCGCGGATCACATTCGACACGCGCTTCTGCATCTCGGGGTTGGCTCGCTGCACGGCATTGAGCTCTATGGAGTTGTCATACTGGCCTGTGTTGACCGACGACACTGCGCCTCCTCCCATGCCTATGCGGTAGTTGTCGCCTCCCATGAGCACCACCTCCTGGTGGGGCTTGGGTGTGCCCTTAATGGCATCGCGCTTATTGGCAAATCCCACGCCGCCGGCAAGCATGATCACTTTGTCGTAGGCAAACTGGTTGCCTTCCTCCTCGTGCTCAAATGTGAGTAGCGAGCCGCAGATGAGTGGCTGTCCAAACTTGTTGCCGAAGTCGGATGCTCCGTTAGAGGCCTTGATGAGAATCTGCTCAGGAGTCTGATAGAGCCATGGGCGGGGTGGCATGGTGCACAGCTCCCACTTGCGCTCGGCGGCTGTGCGGGGATATGAGGTCATATACACGG
>CAMGFF010000042.1 GCA_946055125.1 uncultured Prevotellaceae bacterium
GCCATTCTTGCCGGGGCACTGGTAGCGCCCCAGAGCACAAGTGCCGCTTTCTGGCACAAGAAGAAAAAAGCTGACGTGGAGGCACCCAAGGCACCCGACAGCGACTACAAGAAAATCACCGGCAACGACTCGACGCAGGTGGCCGGGCTCTTTGGCGTGCACCGCGCCAAGGGGAAATATTACTTTGAGATACCCCTGAGCCGCATGGGCAAGGATATGCTCGTGGTGAACCGCCTCACGCGGGTGCCCAAGGAGCTGAATGAGGCAGGCGTGAACCGAGGCATCAACTATGAGACGCAGATGGTGCGCTTCGCGCTGAGCGCCGACAAGAAGGCTGTGGTGCTGCGACAGCAACGGCCACTGCCCTACTCGCCCGTGGGCGACGACATCACGCGCAGCATTGCCGACAACTATATCTCGCCCATCATAGAGTCGCTCGAGGTGAAAGCCTTCAACAGCGACTCCACCACGGTGCTTGTGGAGGTCACCGACCTCTACAACGGCAAGGAGACGAGCGTGAACAACGTGTTCCAGAACATCAACATACACACCTCGGCCAAGGCCGCGCTCTCGCGCATAGTGGGCATAAAGGCCTACGACAACAACGTGGTAGCAAAATCGGAGCTGACGACGAAGGTGACCGAGGGCAATGAGTCGGTGTTTGTGACGGTTGAGGTGACATCGTCGATAGCCCTTCTCCCCGAGGAGCCCATGCAGGTGCGCCTCGACTCGCCACGCATAGGCTACTTCACCACCGACGTGCTAAGCTACAGCGACGACCAGCAGCGCGTGGACAACCGCCACTATGTGCAGCGCTGGCGGCTGGTGCCGAGCGACACCGCAGCCTACCTCAAGGGGAAGCTCGTGGAGCCGGTGAAGCCCATAAAGTTCTATATCGACAACCGCGCACCGCGCAAGTGGCGCAAATACCTGCTGCAAGGCATCACCGACTGGAACGTGGCATTTGAGCGCATAGGCTTCAAGAATGCCATAGTGGCCGAGATGCTCCCCGACAGCCTAAGCGCCGAGGACGACGACTTCAACCGCTCCACGCTCATGTATGCCGCGAGCACCAAGGCCAATGCCATGGGACCCTCGACCATCGACCCGCGCACCGGCGAGATACTCGAGGCCGACATCATGTGGTGGCACAATGTGCTCTCCATGCTCCAGCAGTGGATCACGGTGCAGACAGGGGCGGTGAACCCGGCGGCCCGCAGCGTGACGCTGCCCGACTCGCTCATGGGCGACGCCATTCGCTTCGTGATTTGCCACGAGGTGGGGCACTCGCTCGGACTTCGCCACAACATGATAGCCTCGGCGGCATTTGCGGTCGATTCGCTGCGCTCGAAGGCGTTCACCGACCGCATGGACTGCACCTCGGCTTCGATAATGGACTATGCTCGCTACAACTACATAGCCCAGCCCGGCGACGGGGTGACGAAGCTCTCGCCGCGCATCGGCCCCTACGACCTGCTCGCCATTGAGTATGGCTACCGCTGGTATGGCACGATGAGCCCCGAGGCCGAGCGCAAGCACCTGAATGCGCTGCTCAAGGCTCACACCGGGCCGCTCTACCGATACAGCGAGGCGCAGTCGTCGCGCTCGGCGGTGGATCCGAGGGCGCTCAGCGAGGACCTCGGCGACGACGCGGTGCGTGCCGCCACCTGCGGAATCAACAACCTGAAGGTGGCCATGAGCAACATCATCGCCTGGACCACCACCGGCGAGGAGAACCAGACCTATGAGGAGGCTTCGCGCCTACAATATGCCATTGTGAACCAGTGGAACAACTACCTCTACCATGTGATGGCCTGTGTGGGCGGAATCTACTTGGAGAACACCACGGTGGGCGACGGTGTGCCCACTTTCACCTTTGTGGAGCGCGAGAAGCAGCAGCGTGCGGTGCGCTTCCTCATCGACAATGTGGTGAGCTACCAAAAGTGGCTCTTCGGCAGCGACCTCTACCGCTACACTTTCCTCAACAAGAGCACTCCCCGCGGAGTGGTGGAATACTCGCCCTCGCAGATTATGCGCAACGCCCAGGCCTATGTGTTCTACGACCTCATGGAGAACGACCGCCTCATGCGCATGCTTGAGAATGAGATGCACAATGGCAAGAAGGCTTACACGGCCGTCGACCTTATGAACGACTTGCACCGGGCTGTCTTTGCCACCACCATCGCCGGACGTGTGCCCGATGTGGTGACGCGCAACACGCAGAAGCTCTTTGTTGACGCTCTCATCACCGCTGCTGCCGCCGGCGAGGGAATAAAGGTGAACAAGCGCCTGGTGGACGACTTCCTCGGTGAGCGGCTGCTCGATGCCGATGAGTGCCACCTGTGCTCGTGTGGCGATGACCATGAGCGCATGGGTCGCCGCCGCGAGGTGAGCTTCTATGGCTCGCAAATCAACCGCACGAGCGACGCTATATCGGTGAAGCGCGGTGAGCTGCTGCGCATCAAGGATTTGCTGAATCTCCACCTCGGCACTGCCGATGAGGCGACGCGATACCACTACAAGGACCTCATTCTGCGCATCGACAATGCCTTGGAGTTAGTGAGGAGTTAGGAGTGAGGAGTTTTTAGTTTTTAGTTAGGAGGTTTTAGGTTTTAGTGGGGAGAGGGGTGATAATATTGTTAATTCAAGGAATAAAGGTGTAGATGAAAAGAATTTTAAGTGTTGTTTTGTTGGCTATGGCGGGGCTGCTCTCAGCCTCGGCTGCCGACGTGCTGATTAAGGGTACAGTGATTGCCGCCGAGGATGGCGAACCGCTCATTGGCGCTACCGTGGTGGTGACTGCCAAGGAGCTGAAACGCGCCGGCAGCTCTCGCATTAATGTGAGCACTATGACCGACATCGACGGCCACTTCTCGCTCTCGGTGCCTGAGGGCGTGAGGGAGATTGAAAGTCGCTATGTGGGCTATGGCAATGCCACGGTGGCGCTCGCTGCCGGCCAGGGCGATGTGGTGATTAAAATGACTTCGGCTGCCACTGAGCTGAGTGAGGTGGTGGTGACGGGTTACCAGAAGATTGAGAAGCGAAAGCTCACCGCGTCGATACAGACGGTGAGCGTGGACGACAATATGCTGGGAAGCGCGATGAATATCGACCAGGCTCTGGCCGGACAGGTGTCGGGCCTCGCCTCGACCGCCACTTCGGGCGCTCCGGGCGCGTCGCCCAAGATCCGCATTCGCGGTACGGCCTCGCTCAATGGCACGCAGGACCCGCTGTGGGTGCTCGACGGAATACCCCTCGAAGGCACTGAGATTCCCTCGATGGAAGAGCTGAAAGACATCGACAACATCTACTCCACGGCCGTGGCGGGTATCAACCCCGCCGACATTGAGAGCATCACCGTGCTGAAGGACGCTGCCGCAACCGCCATTTATGGCGCACGCGCCGCCAATGGCGTGATCGTAATCACCACCAAGAGCGGAAAGGCCGGCAAGACGAAGGTGAATTTCTCCACACGCCTCACCGTGTCGCCACGCCAGGGCATCGGCCGCCTCAACCTGCTCAACTCGAGCGAGAAGGTGGACCTGGAGCTTGCTCTGCTCGGCAGCGACTTCACCTATCGCAGCGGCAAGGGCGAGGTGGCACGCATCATTAGCGCTGCCGGACAGACCGGGGCGTTCATCGCAGGCGGCTGGGCTGCACTGACGAGCGACACGCAGCAGCGCATCGACGCTCTGCGGGCCATCAACACCGACTGGAACGACATTCTCTTCCGCGACACATTCAACCAGGAGTATAACCTCAGCCTCTCGGGCGGCAACGAGAAAGCCACCTACTACACCTCGCTCGGCTATCAGGACGAGCGCGGCAACGTGGTGGGCGTGGAGGCCAACCGCTTCAACATGACTGCCAAGACCACCTACCGACTGAGCCGCAAGCTCAAGGTGGGCGCGTCGCTCTTTGCCAACCGCCGCGTGAACAAGTCGAACATGACCGACGCCGACGGATTCACCAACCCCGTGTACTACTCTCGCCGCGCCAATCCCTATATGACCCCATATAGTGCCGACGGCAGCTACAACTACGACACCGACATACAGGGACGTGGCGACTCCGACCTGAAATTCAACATCTTTGAGGAGCGCAACGGCACCGACTATGAGCTCGAGACGAAATCGGTGGCGGCAATCTTCGATGGGGAGTTCCGCTTCAACGAGCAGCTCAAGGCAATCACACAGGTGGGCTTGCAGCTCGACGACACCAACAAGGCACAGGTAGCCGACGCCGAGACCTACACCATGCGCAAGGACATAGAGCGCACCACGCTCTCCATACTCGACGGCAAGTCGTTCCTGCCCGACGGCGGCAAGAAGCTCGCATCGAGCAGCACGAGCTCGCAAATCACCTGGAAGCTGCAAGGCGAATACAGCGCAAAGTTTGCCAACATGCACGAGGTGGAGGCCATGGTGGGAACCGAAATACGCAAGACGTGGTATAAATCCATCTCGGCCAACGGCTACGGCTACGACCGCAAGACACTCCAGACCAAGCCTGTGATATTCCCCAATGAGACCTGGGCAAAGCTCTATCCGCTCTACAACGAGAGCTATGTGGAGAACGCCTTCGCATCCTTCTTCGCCACCGGCTCCTACACGCTGAAGCAGCGCTACACGCTGGGCGGCAGCGTGCGCTTCGACGGCAGCGACATGTTTGGCGTGGCAAAGAAGTACCGCTTCCTGCCCCTCTACTCGGTGAGCGGGCTGTGGCGACTGAGCGACGAGCCGTGGCTTGAGGAGAGCGAGTGGCTCAACAACCTCGCCCTGCGAGCCTCCTACGGCATTCAGGGCAACATCGACAAGAACACCTCATCGTATGTGATGGGCGACTACCAGAATGTGACCATACTCCCCGGCAACACCGAGGAGATGATCTCGGTGAGCACACCGCCCAACTCCAAGCTGCGCTGGGAGAAGACGAAGACCTTCACCGCCGGAGTGGACCTGGGCGTGCTCAACAACGCCATCAACCTGAGCGTGGACTTCTACACCCGCAAGGGCAGCGACCTCATCGCCACGCAGATGCTCGCGCTGGAGAGCGGCTTCGCCTCGATGCTCGTCAACTGGGCCTCGCTGCGCAACACCGGCGTGGAGATAAGCATAGGCACCCGCAACATTCACACCAAGGACTTCATGTGGATGACCAACTTCAACTTCGCCTACAACAACAACAAGGTGCTTCGCGAGCAGATACCCGAGAACCAGACCACTCCCGGCCGCGAGGGCTATCCCGTGGGCGCAATCTTCGCGCTGAAGCAGGCCGGAATCGACGATGAGGGCTATCCGCTCTTCTACAACAAGCAGGGCGAGAAGGTGACCGCCACCGAGCTGCTCAAGCTCAATGCCGCCGGAGCCAGCACGCTCACGGCCGCCGAGCAGCGCGACCTCTACAGCTACATCGGCTCGAGCGAGCCGCTGTTCTCGGGTGGTTTCAACAACACCTTCACCTATCGCAACTGGGAGCTTGCCGTGAACTTCATCTTCAACCTGAAGATGTTTGTTCGCTGCCAGCCCTCCTACTCGCTCGCCAACTTCGACCGTGGAATGAACACCAACCGCGACATTCTCGACCGCTGGACGCCCGAGAACCCCGGCGGCAGCTTCCCGCGCCTCATCAACAGCACCGACCGCCCGGCGGAGTACATACAGTATGCCGAGTTTGGTCTTTATGAGATGAGCGACGCATGGGTGAAGCGCTGCGACTACGTGCGCCTGCAGAACCTACGCCTCGCCTACACCCTTCCCTCGGAGCTTACGAAGAAAGCCCACCTTGAGAAGGTGACAGTGGGCGTGGAAGGGCGCAACCTCATAGTGTTTGGCTCAAATTACAAGAACTACCTCGACCCCGAGACCATGGGCAACCAGTTTGCGCAGCCCATACCTAAATCGGTGTCGCTCAATGTGAGTGTGGGATTTTAGTAAAAAAGATAAATTGTGATAAAAATGAAGAAAACAAGCATATATAAAGCATTTCTTGTGGCTACGGCGGCACTCACGCTGGGCAGCTGCGACGATTTTCTCGACATACAGCCCACCGGCCGCGTGATAATCACCACCGCCAAGGAGTTCAGGCAGATGCTCACCCAGGCCTACTCGATAGTGCCCGAGGACCGCGGCCTGGCCACATTCCGCAGCGATGAGATGACGATGGACGCGACTCTCTCGCAGGAGGACATAAGCAGCTTCCGCGACATCTGGACGTGGAACGACGTGAGCCCCGACGATGCCACCTCCACCTTTGGCTGGCGCAGCTACTACCAGGTGATCTATGAGGCCAACCATGCAATACAGAGCCGCGACAAAATCACCGAGGGCAGCGAGGCCGAAATCAACCAGATTGTGGGCGAGAGCTACATGCTACGCGCCTACATGCACTTCCTGCTCGTGAATCTCTATGGCGAGCCATACACTGCCCTCGCCGACCCCTACTTCTCGAAGGCCGTGCCGCTGAAGCTCGACACCGACCCCTACACCGTGCTCTCGCGCAGCTCGGTGGGCGCTGTGTTCGACCAGATAATCGCCGACATCGACGCAGCCGAGAAGCTCATCAACGTGGAGGAGTGGCAAGTGGGGCTCAACTACCGCTTCACCACCACCTCGGTCGACGCGCTGCGCTCGCGCGTGTATCTCTACATGGGACGCTGGAGCGACGCACTTGCCGCCGCCAAGCGCGTGCTGGCCAAGAAAGCGGCACTCGCCGACCTCAACAGCGAGCTGCCCAACGCCTACAACTCGGTGGAGAGCATTGTGGCGCTTGAGGAGGTGATGACCGCCACCTACGCCCGAGCCGCCAAGGTGAACCGCGACCTCTTCCGCGCCTACAACAGCAACGACCTGCGCCGCTCGAAATACTACAAGCAAGTGACAGCCTCCAACATACAGCTCTTGAAAGGCGGCAGCAACCAATATGCCTGCACAATGCGCACCGGCGAAATCTACCTCAACGCCGCCGAGGCAGCCCTCGAAGCCGGCAACGCCGCCGAGGCCCGCAGCTACCTGCTGCCCCTTATGGAGAGCCGCTACAAGCCCGCCTACTATGCCGAGCGCAAGGCAGCCGTGGAAGCAATGAGCACCGAGGAGCTGCGCGAGGAAATATATGCCGAGCGACGCCGCGAACTCGCCTTTGAGGGGCACCGGTGGTTTGACCTGCGCCGCACCACGCGCCCCGAGCTCACCAAGACCTGGGGCAGCGACACCTACACCCTCAGTGCCGGCGACAGCCGCTACACGGTGCGCATACCCAGCGCGGCCATCGCAGCCAATCCCAATCTTGCCAACTAAATCATATAGTTACACACACTGTATATTTTTTAATTTTATTTATTTGTTATTATGAAAAAGTATTTACTATCAATGATTGCTGCACTGGCTGCCACAGGGATGGCTAATGCACAGTATTCGGCTACTCCCGATGGAATAACCATCAAGAGTGAATTACAGCTTGATGGCTTAATCACAGCCGAGAATTACGTACGTCACCACGCAGCCACTATCGATGCAAGTGGCAATACATTTGTGAGCGCGGCATTTGATACTGATTTTTTTGAGATACAGCCCATTGGCGTGAGTGCAATGATTGTGAAACTCAACGACCTGGGATTGAAGCAGTGGATTGCCCCCATTGTGGGAGCAGCCACAGTGAAGTCGCTCGTGAGCGACGGCAACGGCGGCGTGTTTGCAGCCGGCGTGTTTGCCGATGAGGTAGAGTTCCAGGGCACCGACGGAGCAACGATTGTGAAAGATGGCTACCAGGAGGGAGGAGCCTACACCACCACGCAGGCAGCCTCGTTCATCGCCCACTACGATGCCGAGGGCAAGCTGCTTGCAATCAACAAGGTGGTACCCGAGCACGACCCCAACCTCGACAACACCGGCATGTATTACCCCATCGATGGCGACGTTTTCTGCACAATCCACAAGCTCATGAAAGACGGCGACAAGCTCTATGCCCAATTCGATTACTGCGGCAAGGTGACTGCACTTGAGAACTCCGCAACATCGGGCTCTATGGACATGGAGGGCTGGGGCGTTTATTATCAGGCTATGAAGGCTGCCGGCGTTGCCGAACTTGATGAAAACCTTGCTTTCAAGAAGGTGCTTGTGAACATTAACACCAACAACTTCACCCAGCTCTACAACAACCAGCAGATATTCTCAAGCACTGCTGCCATTAAGGATGGCCAGCTCTATGTGGGAGCTATCGGGAATGGCGACGTGAACATTGCAGCATTCGACGGCGGCCTCACTATCTCACATCAGATGCCCGAAGCCGGCGGCTACAACCTTGGTTATCTCATTGCCCGATTCAATCTCAGCAATCCTTCAGATCAGAACTTCATCAGCCGCATAGGCTACACTGACGATGAATATGTGGCTTCATCCATGAGCGATATGTTCTTCAGCGGAGATTTGCTCATAGTCACCGGAAACTTCCAGGACGAGCTTGGCTTCGACAAAACGATTACCGCCACAGGCTCGAGCGACCTCTATGCTGCTGCAATTAATCCCCTTGACCTCGCGGTGCTGGCAGCCAAGGCCTCGGGCTACGATGAGGGCGATGCCACAAAGAATGAGGAAATTTTCACCTCAAGCGCAGTGTGCGGCAACCGAATGTTCATCAATGGTTACACCTCCAACAAGAGCGACCACTCTCTCACCGCACCTCTCTGCTACATCTACGACATGACCAACGGCACACTCACCAACGTCGACACCAATGGCGGCTACATCTTCGGGACAGCAGCCAATGCCGCCGGCGACATGCTTCTCAACGCCTGGGCCGCCAGCCCATTCACCGCTTCCAATTTCTCGACCTACAGCGTGAGCAGCGGCGGCGTGAGCGATGCCACAATAGGCAAGGCCAGCGTGAAGGCTTATCCCAACCCGGCCACCGACTACCTGCACTTCACCGAGACCTGCGACGTGCAACTCAGCGCACTTAGCGGAGCCACAGTGGCAGCAGCCAAGGGAGTGAACACGCTGTGTGTTACCGCACTGCCGGCAGGCGTGTATGTGGCCAAGCTCACCACTAAGGCAGCCACCACCACGGTGAAGGTGATAATCAAATAACAGCAGCAGGCTCAACGACAAGCCGGCACAATAAAAAAAGACCAACCCCACACAGGAACGACAAGCCTGTGTGGGGTTAGTCTTTTTATTGCAAGTGCCATGCGCCGGGTCACTTCACTATGAGCTTGGAGGTGTGGGTGTGGCGAGGCGAGGCGATGGAGAGAATGTAGACGCCGGGGGAGAGAGAGGAGCTGAGGTCGACATCGACTGCGCCGCCGGTGGCGTGGAGCTGCTGCGAGGCAGCGAGAGCGCCGCTCAGTGAGAAGACTCGGAGAGAGAGAGCCGACTCGCCGTTGGCGGTGAGGATTGTGAAGCGGCCATCGGAGGAGTTGGGATAGACGATGATTGGCTTCTCCTGAGCCACGGCATCGCTCACACCGGTAGTCTGGTAGATATACTTCACGCCCTCAAAGGAATTGATGCGGCCATAGCCCCATTTTTCGGGAGCGGCCTGGGTGATGGAGTCGTTGTCGGCAGTAGCCTCGAAGATTTGCTTTATGTCGTCGGGCGAGAGATAGGGATTAGCCTCGAGCCATGTGGCGATGATACCCGACACGGCAGGGCTCGACATGGAAGTGCCTTGCATAGAGCCCCAGCCATATGTTCGGCCATCTACGGTCACGTTTCCGGTGGTGTATT
Organism: uncultured Prevotellaceae bacterium; assembly: GCA_946055125.1. GTDB lineage: Bacteria > Bacteroidota > Bacteroidia > Bacteroidales > Muribaculaceae > CALZFJ01. The sequence continues at coordinate 9,723 of CAMGFF010000042.1, forward strand.
TGGCACTGCCGGAGTCGTAGCTATTGTAGGAAGAAGTGAGCGATCGGCCCGGGCCCACGATTTCGGGCTTGGTGCGGCCATCGATAGTAGGGCCGTAGCTTGAGAAGTAGGCCAGGTTTCCGAAATCGGAGCTGCGTGTAGAGAAAGCGCCCACGGCAATAGAGTTGAAGCCGCAAGCCATGTTGCTGATCGACATATTAGAGTCGCCACCGGTGTAGCCATCGAGGCCGGAGTCGGAGAATTCCAAGAAGGGCTCGCACCACATCTCCACCGAGTCTCCCTCATCGGCCTCCACCACGAGGGCGAGGATGTGGGAGCTTGTTGAGGTTTTGCCGAGTGCCTCAATGTAGATTTCATTGCCGCAGGGAGTGCCCTGCACATAGTTCATCATGATGCTGCCATTGAAGTAGCTTCCCATGCCTGTGGGAAGCGACACCGCAGGATTATCCTTGCCGCAAGCAGCGGTTGATTGATACATAAGTTGGCCATCGCTGCCCATCACGGCGAGATAGGCCTTGATGTTACCGGCCGAGAAAATACCGACATAAGCAGAGTATTTGGTTCCGTACCAGTTGTTGAGGCGGGTTTTCAAGGTTTTGGATTGGTCGAAAGTGTGAGAGAGGTGCACATTGTCGCTGCCCTCATTGCCGGCCGCGACACAGATGATTCGGCCCGGGCCGGTGAGCTTATCGAGCATATAGGCGCAGAAGTCGAGCCCGTTGTGCATACCCACGTTGGATCCGAGGCTGAAGTTCACCACGGCGGGGCAGCCCAGCTCGGCGGCGCGGTCGAAAACATAGGCGGCGGTGTTCACGAGGTTCACGTCGGAGAGGTTGAGCGAGCCGCTGGCTATGAGGTCGGCATCGGGAGCGAATCCTCGATAGGAGTTGTTGTAGCTGCCGGCAGCAGTGCCGAGCGTGTGAGTTCCGTGCGACTCATCGGGACAGTCGCAGGTGAGAGCCTTAATGGCCTCATCGGAGTTGAAAGTAGAGCCCGGGAGGGTGGCGGTGACAAACTCCATGTTGCCCTCATCGGCGAATCGGCCGGTGTAGGACTCGCCGGAGGAATTGTCGGGGAGATATACCGAGAGGAAGCGTGTGGAGTTGTCGTCGTTGCGGAAGTTGATGTGGTTGAAGTCGATACCCTGGTCCATAGTTCCATAAATCACGCCCTTACCGGTGAGGGGCGAGATGCCAAGGCTTTCATCGCCGGCAAGAGTGGAATTGTGGCCGGTGGCGCTGCGGGCCTTATCGTTGAGCAACCGGGCCTGGCGAGGGAACTCCACTTGCAGCACATCGTCGCTTGCAATCACCGCATTTAGGGCATCGAGAGGGACAAGAGCCGTGATGCACTCGCCAGCCACCACCTGGGGCTGAACACCGAGAGCTTCGATGGCAGCGAGAGAGCCCGAGTCGCTGAGGCGCACGAAGGCCTGCACCACCTTGCGCCCATCCACCGAGCGCAGGCCGGCATTAGCGGCCGATTTCTCACATTGATATTCACTGAGCCTCTGCACAGAGTAGGCCGAGAGCTTGGATTGCGCTATAGCGGCTGCCGCCACCATAGAGAGCGCAAAAAGGAGGAAAAACTTTCTCATAGTGAAAGGA
>CAMGFF010000043.1 GCA_946055125.1 uncultured Prevotellaceae bacterium
TCGAAGTTCACACAGCTCTCGCAGCCGCGCCAGAAAGCCTCATCGTCGGTGAGCGAGGGGAAAGTGACGGGGCGGTAGCCGAGGTCACTGTTCATCTTCATCACAGCCTCGCCGGTGGTGAGGCTGAAAATCTTGGCCTGCGGGAACATTTCGCGCGACAGCTCGAAGATGCGCTGCTTTATGCGCTTTGCCAGGCCTATGCCACGGAACTCGGGAGCCACAATAAGACCCGAATTGGCCACAAACGTCTTGTTGCTCCAGCACTCAATGTAGCTGAATCCGGCAAACTGCGTCTTGCGGTATAGGGCGAGCACTGCCTTGTGCTCAATCATCTTTTGCTTCACATACTCCGGCGAGCGCTTGGCAATGCCGGTGCCGCGCACCTTTGCTGCGCGGTTGATGGTGTCGAGAACCTCATCGACGTAGCCGATGTGCTCTTCTCCTGCCACAACAATTTCAATTTCACTTGAATCAATCATCATCTTCTTTACCTCAAAAAAAAGTTTTTTAGTTTCGCGAGGTCGGCCACTGCTAAGTGAGTGGGTCCGGCACTACTTAATGATTAAAAAAATAGTTATGTTATTGAGAGTTCCCTATATTGTTAAGTCGTGATAATGCTAAGCCTCCTCGCCGGGGGTAATGGGGAGGAAGCGGGCAAACACCCTCATGGCCTCCTCGTGGCTCACGTCCTCGCGAAGGAGGGCAAACACCGTGTCGGCGCCGGCAATGGTGCCCAGTATCTCGGGCGACTTGCTCATGTCGATGTCGTAGGCCAGGCCGCTGGCATAGCCGTTGCGCGTCTTTATCACTGCGGCATGGCCTGAGAACTGAATTGAGACAAACCCCGTGTGCTGCCCCGCCTGGGCAGTCGACACGCCCTGCTGGAGCATTGTGTCCTGAAGGTTGTTGGTGTCGGGGATAATATACATATAGTTGCCCAGGTCGGTGGCTACCTTGGTGGTGCGCAGCTGCTTGAGGTCGCGCGAGAGGGTGGCCTGTGTCACCACATAGCCACGGGCGGCAAGAAGGCGCGATAGCTCGTCCTGGCTGCCTATGCAATTGTTCTTGATAAGCTCAACTATAATTTGTAGTCGAAGTCGTTTGTTCTTCATTTTTATGTCCCAAATTTTAGCATTAAGATATTTGGGTGCAAAAATAGTAACAAAAAAGCATATAGAGCTACTTTTTCGTGAAAAATAGGTATTTTTATTCAAATATTTTCTTTCAGGGCGCAAGTGTGGGGCTTTAGGGCAAAGTTTTTCACCTATATTTTGCCGTGCCGCAAAAAAAGCGTAAATTTGCGCAAAGAAATAACATGACGTGCCGTGGCGTGAAAGCGTGGCGGCGATGAAAAAACGATAAACACTTAGAAACCCCCAATTAGGACAACAAGAAATGAGCAAAGTACTGATTATTGGTGCGGGAGGAGTAGGCACTGTGGTGGCTCACAAGTGCGCACAGAATCCCGATGTTTTTAATGAGATAGTGATAGCTTCGCGCACGCAGAGCAAGTGCGATGCCGTGGCCCGTGCCATTGGCAAGCCAAACATCGTCACCGACCACGTCGATGCCGACAGCGTGCCCGAGCTGGTGGCCCTCTTCACCAAGCACAAGCCCGACATTGTCATCAATGTGGCGCTGCCCTACCAGGACCTCACTATCATGGACGCTTGCCTGGAGTGTGGCGTGAACTACCTCGACACAGCCAACTATGAGCCCAAGGACGTGGCTCACTTTGAGTACAGCTGGCAGTGGGCCTACCGCGAGCGCTTCGAGAAGGCCGGCCTCACCGCCATACTGGGCTGCGGATTTGACCCGGGCGTGTCGGGCGTTTACACCGCCTATGCCGCCAAGCACCACTTCAAGGAGATGCACTACCTCGACATCGTGGACTGCAACGCCGGCAACCACCACAAGGCTTTTGCCACCAACTTCAATCCCGAGATCAACATTCGTGAGATCACGCAGAACGGCCGCTACTATGAGAATGGCAAGTGGATTACCACCGGCCCGCTCGAGATCCACAAGTCGCTCACCTATCCCAATATCGGCCCGCGCGACAGCTACCTCCTCTATCACGAGGAGCTGGAGTCGCTGGTGCTCAACTATCCCACCATTAAGCGTGCACGCTTCTGGATGACCTTCGGTCAGGAGTATCTCACTCACCTGCGCGTGATTCAGAACATAGGCATGGCTCGCATCGACGAGGTGGACTACAATGGCATGAAGATTGTGCCGCTCCAGTTCCTCAAGGCAGTGCTGCCTAATCCGCAGGACCTCGGCGAGAACTACGAGGGCGAGACGAGCATAGGCTGCCGCATCAGCGGTATCGGAAAGGACGGCAAGCCGCTCACCTACTACATCTACAATAATTGCAGCCACGAGGCTGCCTACAAGGAGACTGGAATGCAGGCCGTGAGCTACACCACCGGCGTGCCGGCAATGACAGGCGCGATGATGTTCCTCAAGGGTCTGTGGGTGAAGCCCGGCGTGCACAACGTGGAGGAGTTTGACCCCGATCCATTCCTCGATGTGCTCAACAAGCAGGGCCTGCCCTGGCACGAAATCCTCGGCGGCGACCTGGAGCTGTGAGCTCTTAGCTCCATGAAATGGAATTATGAGGAATATAACTGATATAAACAAGGTTATCAAACAATTTGCTGCGTATCTCGGCGTGCAGAAGGGTCTGCAACCGAATACGCAGCTTGGTTATGACGACGACGTGCAGAAGCTCGTGTCGTTTTGCGCCGACGAAGGCGTGGCGGTGGAGAGCGTCACGCCCGACTTGCTGCACCGCTTCGTGGCCACGCTCCACGACATCGGCATCAACCCTCGCTCGCAGGCCCGAATAATATCGGGCATTAAGTGCTTCTATAAATTCCTGAAACTGGAGGGCTACATCGACGTGAACCCCACGCTGCTCATCGAGTCGCCACGCATTGGCCGAAAGCTGCCCACGGTGCTCACCGTGGAGGAAATCGACCGCCTTGTGGCGGCTGCCGACTGCTCCAAGCCCGAGGGAATACGCAACCGTGCCATCATCGAGACTATTTATGGTTGCGGACTGCGCGTGAGCGAGCTGGTGGCACTGCAGATGTCGCACATATATGCCAAGGAGGGGTTTGTGACTGTGATTGGAAAGGGCGACAAGCAGCGCATTGTGCCTATTTCGCCCGTGGCTCTCGACTGTATAGGCGAGTACCTCGCCGAGGTGCGCAACGCGCTTGCTCCCAAGCCCGGCTGCGACGATATTCTCTTCTTGAACCGCCGGGGTGGACGGCTGTCGCGCGTGATGGTGTTCTACATCGTGAAGGAGCTGTGCCGGCTTGCCGGTATCAACAAGACCATCAGCCCTCACACCCTGCGCCACTCCTTTGCCACTCACTTGCTCGAGGGCGGCGCCAACCTGCGTGCCATTCAGCAGATGCTCGGCCACGAGGACATCACCACCACCGAAATCTATTTGCACATCGACCGCAGCCGTCTGCGCGAGGAGATACTCCTGCATCACCCTCGCAACCGCCGCCGGTAGGCACGGGCGGGGCTACCGCAGCGTGAGGCGCAGGCCCAGGTTGAGATTGAAGTTGAAGGGACGCTCCTTGTAGATGTTGTCGGTTGAGGAGTGGTTGTCGAAGTAGTAGCACGCGCCCGGCTCGGCATAGAGCGAGAGGCTGCCCACAAGGCGGCACTGCAAGCCTACAGCTGCCGAGGCCGACCATTGCAGCCGCTTCTCGGTGGCGTCGGCGCTCTCGCGAGCCACCGGCTCGCCATTCAGGGTGTAGTGGGTGACGGTGTTTCCGTCGATGCACTTCTCCACCGCAGCTCCCGCCGAGGCATAGAGGCACAGGCGGTCGTTGTGCCACAGTGTGGCAATGGCGCTCACCGGGAGTCCCACATAGTGCAGCCGCTGAGTGCCCGTATAGAAGCTCTCCTCGCTGCCCCACGAGAAATCGGAAGCTAAGTAGGAATATTGCACGCCGGCCGTAATGCCAAAGCGGCTGGAGAAGTCGTAGCGCAACGACAGGCCGGCACGCACCGGGAAGTGGTGGTTCATTTTGCGCGTCACCTCGCGGTTGTTGTTGCTCATCTCCACCACGTTGCGAATTGAGCTATGTTCGGTTATGCCCATGCCGCTGATGTATTGAGAGCGCAACGAGGGACCATCCTCGCGCACGCTTGAGTTGTCGCCGGTTAGATTGGCGGCATAGAGGTTGAGCGACAACCTGCCGTGCCTGGTCTTGGGCAGCGCAATATCCATGGGCTGAGCCGAGGAAGCCGATAATTGGTTATGCAGGGAGGTGGAATGTTGTTGACTTGGAGAGCTGATGGTGCTGTCGGCTTCGGCTACGGCAAGCGGCTTCACCTGCAGCGAATCGACTGCACCGCCGGCGGCCGCAAAGAGGCGCGCCGGGCGGCGAGTCGCAATCGTCGTGTTTTTCATGCCATAGCCGGCCTCGCGGCGAGCGTCGGCGGCATTGGTGAAATTTGGTTTATTAATCAGAGTATTGACATCGTTGGTCGTGGTTTCAGTAGATTGCAAGGGCGGCTGCACAGTGGCATGAGGAATGGCAAGCCACGCCACCACAGCAATAGCAGCCACGGCAGCCGCCGCCGAGGCGCGGCGCAGCCACAGCGGCACAATGCGGCGCGGCCGTGCACCGGCCAGCGAATTGGCAATATCGTCCCACAGCCCATCGGGAGCGGGTTCCTCAAAGTTGCCGAGCTTGTCGCCCAGCCGTTTCAGCCACCTTTCGTCGTCGTCCATAATAAAATCATTTTTGCCATGAGCTATGAGCTATGAGCCGTGAGCTATGAGCTATGAGCCGGCACAAATAAAACTTATCTAATATCTAATATCTAATATCTATTATCTATCACACCGCCCTAATTGAAGTAATTTTCGCTTGGCGCGGTGAAGCTGCGAGGCCGAAGTCTCAGGCGTGATGCCAAGCATCTCGGCAATCTCGCGATGACTGCGGTGCTCCACGGCATAGAGGTTGAGTACGGTGCGCTGTCCGTCGGGCAGCTGCTTCACCAGCTCCATGAGCCTTGCCGCATCGAGCCGCTCCACACCGTCGACAGCCGCGTTGTCGTCGTCATCATCGGCAATGTCGATAGGCGCATCGTCGTCGTCGAGGCTCACCACATCGAGGCGGTTTTTCGCCCTGAGCCAGGCAAGAGCCTCATTCACCGCAATGCGTTGCAGCCAGGCGCGTAGCGAGCCCGGGCCGCGGTATTTCCACCCGGGAAGGCCCTGAAACGCCTTCACCATAGCATCGTGCAGCACATCGCGCACCGCATCTTCGTCTACCACATAGCGAGCCACCGTAGCCGTCAGCGCACCGGCATAGAGGCAATAGATTTGCCTCATGGCATCGGTGTCGCCGGCGGCTGCCGAAGAAGCAATCTCTTGCTCATCGATGTGGCTGCTTCGCGTCATGGTAGATTATGAAAAGTAGTTGTTTACTTCAGTAGTCGGTTCTTGGTGAGTCCCTCGGTGGGGAGCTCGCCGCCCGTAGCCTTTCGGCTTGTGAAATCAAACTCGGCCGACTTCTCGCCCGAGAACGACCGCCAGCGCAGCTTCAGCTTCACCGTGGCGCCCTCTGTGTCGGGCAGCGAGTTGAGGTCGAAAGCCACCAGTGCATCGCCCCACGCCGTGGCCATGTCGCCCTGGGCGTCGTGTCGCAGCTCCACCTCATAGGGGTTCTCGGCATTCACGCCGGCGATAAGATTGATGCGGTGCATGGTGTGTCCGCCCCACATCGTGCGGAAGCGCAGGGTGAGGTAACCGTCCTCGGCGATAGTCACCCAGTCCTTCACAATCTCCACAGCATCGTTGCCATAGGCCTCATCATTCTTGTCGAGCAAGTCGGGCACGGGCATTTTGGTGAGTATGCTGTCAATCCAGTTCACCTTCACCAGCATGTCGCAGCCCTTGAGGTCGCCGTCGGGCAGAAAAGAGGGGTAGTCCTCGGCCTTAATCTCGGTGTAGTTGATTAAGGCACGCATCTCGCGGTTGTAGGGCGACTTGCTCATGTTGCATGGGAGCATCGTCTTGTCGTCGGTAATCTGGAGGAAGAACGTGCCGTCGTCGGCCGTCTTGGTGGTGACGAGAGCATTGGCAAAGCCCGTGGTGGGGTCGAAGTATTGATACGTTGGTTCATCATCGTCGTTGCAGGCCGAGAGCATCACCGCAGCGGCCGTAAAGAGCATTGCGCTCATCAGTTTAGAGAATTTCATAGTCGAGTAATTCAAAAAAAATGGTTATACAAAAAACATACTTAAGCTCGGCTCCACTCAGCCGGGCCTCTATAACCTAAATGCTCAAACCCTCAAAACCTTGCACTCCACCACCGCAATTTAACCCAATTTAACTCATTCCCCACCGCTACTCCTACAGCAAGGAGCAATGAATAGGGAAAAACACTGTTGAAGTGCCGCCCCCCCAGTATTTGGGGCGAGGAAAATCCGGAAAGTGTGATTTTTGGGGTAAAAAAGAGCCAGAAAGTGTGATTTTTTAGGCGAAAAAGAGCCGGAAAGTGTGATTTTTTAGGTGAAAAAGAGCCGGAAAGTGGCTAAAAATGCAAGTTTCAGCAAAATATCGTGGCAGAATGGAGGAGCAATGTGCCGCTGTATGCTGTCGGTGGGCTCAGGTGATTGTTTATTTTTGGATTGTGGAAAATTTGTGGAGGGAAAGTTTGTGGGTTGGAGGCTTTTTTGCTATTTTTGTCGCGACATAAACTGTGATTTTTTGAATATGAAAAAGATGGTTTTTTCCCATTGCATGGGGGCTGTGGCCCTGCTCGCTTTGGCCGGTTGCAGCCAAGAGAAAGGTATGAGCGATGATGTGATTTCACAAAACGACATATATACCGTGACTGCCGACAGCGTGGTGCAGGGCCGGTGGGTGGCCGTGGCAAGGTCGCCGCTCGAGATTGTGTCGAATTACCGGTCGCCTCGCGAAACCGATGTGGAGTCGCTGCTCTCTTTCCGCCTCTCGATTAATTCGCGCGACAATGAGCTGCCGGTGGGGCAGTTCCACTATGCCATTGTGGGCACCGACACCACCGTGTGCTTCGGCGTGCCGCAGTCGAAGCCCACTGCCAAGCCTCAGCCTCTCGCTCACAATGTGAAGTGGACGCTCAGGGTGGATGCCCGTGAGATTTTTGAGCAATTTGAGGAAAAGGGCTACTACACCACTCCCACCGGCGATGTGGTGCACAAGGAGGACTTCCGCGGTGTGGGCATAACCGGCAACATTGCCCCGCTCACGTGGGACTATGAGAATCCGCGCTACCTTGAGCCTGCCGGCGAGCCGGGCGTTTACGCCATCACCCTCACCATGAATCCCGAGATGGCAGCCGCCGACGTTGCCCACTCGTGGCACATCGATGCCGAGAACCCTGATTTCCCGCAATTTGCCTCGCCCTACACCCTCGTCGATGCCCTCTACAACATGGCCATTGCCGACATTGTGCGCTGCCAGCGCCCCGACGGCACCTACCGCGCCGGCGTGGAGTGGGACGGCGTGTGGACCCGCGACGTGAGCTACTCCATTTATCTTGCCCTTGCCTACCTCGACCCGGCCCGCGCCATGGAGAGCCTCAAGGCCAAGGTGAAGAACGACCGCATTATCCAGGACACCGGCACCGGTGGCTCCTGGCCCGTTTCGACCGACCGCATCGTGTGGATCATGGCCGCCTGGGAAATCTACAAGGTGACCGGCGACGAGGAGTGGCTGCGATATGCCTACGACGTGGCCCGGAACTCCATTGAGGACGACCGCCTTGTGGCCCTCGACCGCGCCACCGGCCTCATGCACGGCGAGCAGAGCTATCTCGACTGGCGCTCGCAGAGCTATCCGCGCTGGATGCAGCCCAAGGATATATATGAGTCGATGTGCCTCGGCACCAACGTGGCTTTTGCCCAGGCTTTCTTTGCCCTCGACGCCATGGCCGATGAGCTGGGTGTCGACACCGACTACATGGAGCAGGGAAAGCGCATAAAGGACGCTATCAACCAGAACCTGTGGCAGGAGGACAAGGGCTACTACTCGGCCTACCTCTATGGCGGTGTGATGCCCGTGAAGGCTCCCTCGCTCGACAACCTGGGCCAGGCGCTGAGCGTGATTTTCGGCATTGCCGACGACGACCGCGCCGAGACGCTCGTGGAGCGCACCCCAATCACCACCTTCGGCACGCCATCAATCTATCCGCGCCGCACCGAGGTAGCGCCCTATCACAACGATGCCGTGTGGCCCTTCGTGCAGGCCTACTGGAACATTGCCGCCGCCCGCGTGGGCAATGAGAACGTGCTGCGCCGGGGCCTGGGCGCAATGTACCGCGCCGCCGCGCTCTTTGGCACTCACAAGGAGCTCTTTGTGGCTTCCACGGGCGACTACAGCGGCACGCCGGTCAATAGCGACGCGCAGCTGTGGAGCAGCACCGGCTGCGTGGCGATGATTTTCCGCGTGTTTGCCGGCATGGAGTTCAAGACGGGCGGAATTGAGTTTAATCCCTTCATTCCCTCATGCTTCACCTCTACGATGCGCATAAAGGGCTTCCGTTACCGTAATGCCGTGATTGACGTGGAGATTGAGGGCGCGGGCAACGACATCGCCGAGATTGAAATCGACGGCCGCCGCTCCGACGACAACTTCTTCCCAGCCTCGCTCACAGGGCAGCACTCCATTCACATCACCATGAAGCAGGGCCGCGAATACTCGCAGAACGCCACCGTGACCACAATCGAGGATATGCCCGACACACCCGTGACCACTCGCCGCGCCGACTCGGTGCTCAATGCCGTGGCGGGCGTGAAATATGCCACGATAGAGAATGGCAGCGCCAATTTCACCGTGCGTGCCGTGGTGGCGCAGGGCAGCAAGTATGAGAGCTTCATGAGCTGTCCGGCCGTAGTGGCTGCCGACGATGCCGTGAAGATTTACCAGTGTGAGGAGTTTGCCTCTCCCGGCACGTCGCTCATCGAGGGCCCTCGCTCCAAGCACTTTGTGGAAATCACCACCACCGCAAATACCGACATCTCCATCCCCGTGGTCGTCCCGGCTGCCGGAACCTACTATGTCGACGTGCGCTACGCCAACGGCAGCGGCCCTATCAACACCGACAACCGCTGCGCACTGCGCATGCTCTTCGTCAACACTCACCTGCAGGGCGCTATTGTGATGCCCCAGCGTGGCAGTGGCGAGTGGCTCAACACCGGCTTCAGCAACCGCCTCGCGGTGGACCTGCTCGGCGGCAAGAATGTGCTCCAAATCATGTATATGGAGCCTTTCTGCACCAATATGAACGGCGAGGTGAACACCGCACTCATCGACTATGTGCGCCTTATCAAGAAATAAACCTAATATAAGCAACTTTTATGATTCATTGCAACATGAAAACTACCCTCACGGCCGCCGCTCTCGCGGTGTGCCTCACGGCCGCCGCCGCTAAGCCGGCTGCCCCGAAACTCGATTTTGAGCCCCCATTCTGGTGGGCTGGTATGAACGAAACCTCGCTCCAGATCATGGTGCATGGCGATGGCGTGCGCGATGCCGCCACCTCGGTCGACTCCGAGGCCTCGGGCGCCGTGATCGACAGCATCGTGAGGCTCGAAAGCCCCAATTACCAGCTCGTGTATCTCAACACCGCCCGTGTGAAACCCGGCGCCACGGTTAACTTCAGCTTCAAATTTGCCGGCAAGAAGAAGCCGCTGAAGGCTGCCTATGAGCTACGCGCCCGCGACGGCCGGCCTCACCCCACATTCGACGCCGGCGACGTGCTTTACCTAATCATGCCCGACCGCTTTGCCGACGGCGACCCCACCAACAATGTAATCCCCTCGATGCGCTTCCCCGAGCCTATCGACCGCACAAAGCCCAATGGCCGCCACGGTGGCGACCTCAAGGGCATTGAGGACCACCTCGGCTATATCGACTCGCTTGGCGTGACTGCAATATGGCTAAATCCCGTGCTCGAGAACGACATGCCCGGCGGCTGCTACCACGGCTACGCCACCACCGACTACTACCGGGTGGACCCGCGGTTTGGCTCTAACGACGACTATGTGCGCCTCATCGACAAGGCTCACCGGCGCGGAATGAAGGTGGTGATGGACATGATTTTCAACCATTGTGGCAGTGAGCACCTCTGGCTCCACGACCTGCCCGAGCGTGCGTGGCTCAATCACCCCGACGGCGATGTGCTCACCAACTTCCGCCTCTCGACCATCAACGACCCCTATGTGAGCCGGCACGACCTCGACAAGAGCGTGAACGGCTGGTTTGTGAAGGGTATGCCCGACCTCAACCAGCGCAACCCTCATGTGCTGAAATATCTCGTGCAAAATTCTATATGGTGGATTGAGTACAGCCGCATCGACGGCATTCGCATGGACACCTACCCCTATGCCGACATGCTCGCCATGGCCGACTGGATCAAGGCCGTGCAGCGCGAATATCCCGGCTACAACATCGTGGGCGAGTGCTGGTATGGCGAGGCTGCCGGCACGGCTTTCTGGCAGGACCGCAGCCGCCTCAACCTCAAGGGCCGCACCCACCTGCCCACCGTGATGGACTTCCCCCTCATGCTCCTGGCCCCCAAGGCGTTCACAGCCACCACGCTGCCCTGGGCCGATGGGCTCAACGACATCTACAATCGCCTCTCGCTCGACTACCTCTATGAGGACCCGCAGTGCGTGCTCACTTTCCTCGACAACCACGACACCGACCGCTTCCTCCCCTCGCTCCCCGGCAACCTGCTCTCGTGGAAGCAGGCCGTGACCTTCCTGCTCACCTCGCGCGGCATTCCGCAAATCTACTATGGAACCGAGCTGCTCATGCACGGCGACCGCAAGGTGGCCGATGGCTGCGTGCGCCGCGACGTGCCGGGCGGTTTCCCCGGCGACGACCACAACGAGTTTACCGCCGAGGGACGCACGCCATTGCAGAACGAGGCATTCAGCTACCTGAGCCGCCTCGCCCACTGGCGCCGTGGCAACGACGCTATCGCCCATGGCACGCTCAAACACTTCATGCCCGAGAATGGGCTGTATGTGTATGAGCGCAAGTCGGCCTCGCGCCGCGTGATAGTGATGATGCACGGCAACGACAAGGAGGTGGACCTCGACATGAGCATCTACGCTGAGATATTCCGTCCCGGTGACACCTTCACAAATGTGATGACCAGCGAGCGCGTCACCATCACCCCCACGATGCACTTCGGCCCGCGTGCCACCCTCGTCCTCGAGTAGCCGGCGGCCCAAGGGTGATGTGCCCGAATCGGAATGATAGTGTGGCAGGCAGTCGTATCGATAAACGTGCGCCCCC
>CAMGFF010000044.1 GCA_946055125.1 uncultured Prevotellaceae bacterium
CAAAATTAAAATCTTCGCTTTTAATTTTGCCTTTGCTCTCATTTGTTGTAACTTTCAATAAGTTAGCACTGCACTCGGCAACGCCAAAATTAAAATCTTCGCTTTTAATTTTGCCTTTGCTCTCATTTGTTGTAACTTTGCACTGGAATTGTGGCGTATGCTCTATGGCATGGCGCATTTCGCGATTTTTACTTGCAAATGATTGAACGCATTATTATTATCGACAAGGTGGACCCCGTGACGTTCTACGGGGTGAACAACGCCAATATTCAGCTCATACGCAACCTCTTCCCTAAGTTGCGCATGGCCGCGCGTGGCTCTATCATCAAGGTGATTGGCGACGATGCCGAGACTTCGGTCTTCGAGGAGAAGATAAAGAAGCTCGAGGACTATTGCGCCAAGTATAACAAGCTGCCAAGCGAGGTGATTATCGACACCATTCGCGGCGAGGCCCCCAAGGAAATTGAGCTCGACGACGTGATTATCTATGGCGTGAACGGAAAGCCTATCTCGGGTCGCACGCCCAACCAGCAGCTGCTGGTGAACACCTTCAAGCGCAACGACCTCACTTTCGCCCTCGGGCCCGCCGGCACTGGCAAGACCTATGTGGCCATAGCCCTCGCCGTGCGTGCCCTCAAGAACCGCGAGGTGCGCAAGATTATCCTCTCGCGCCCGGCAGTGGAGGCCGGCGAGAAGCTGGGTTTCCTCCCCGGCGACATGAAGGAGAAAATCGACCCCTACCTGCAGCCGCTCTACGATGCGCTCGAGGACATGATTCCGGCCGCCAAGCTCAAGGAATACATGGAGGGCAATGTGATACAGATTGCCCCGCTGGCCTTTATGCGCGGGCGCACGCTCAATGAGGCGGTTATCGTGCTCGATGAGGCACAGAACACCACCACGCACCAAATCAAGATGTTCCTCACGCGCCTTGGAATGGGCTCGAAGATGATTATCACCGGCGACGTGACCCAGATCGACCTGCCCCGCACCACCCAGTCGGGACTGGTGCAGGCGCTGAGCATACTGCGCGGGGTGCCGGGCATAGGGCGGGTGGAATTCGACAAAAAGGACATCGTGCGCCACAAGCTCGTGCAGCGCATAGTGGAGGCCTATGAGCGGCACGACGAGGCAGCACGCGCCGAGGCCGCCGCAGCACGCGCAGCCCGCGAGAGCCACCCTGGCGATGAATAACCGAAATTTCTCAACATAAAGTAACACAAATACATGAATCATGGCTACATTAGTTAGAACCGATTTCAATTTTGAGGGTCAAAAGAGTGTGTATCACGGCAAAGTGCGCGACGTGTATGACATCAACGACGACGTGCTGGTGATGATTGCCACCGACCGTATCTCGGCCTTCGACGTAATCCTGCCCAAGGGAATCCCCTCGAAGGGACAGGTGCTCAACCAGATTGCCGCCAAATTCCTCGACGCCACCGCCGACATTGTGCCCAACTGGAAGCTCGCCACCCCCGACCCCATGGTCACCGTGGGACTGAAGTGCGAGGGATTCCGCGTGGAGATGATAATCCGCGGCTACCTCACCGGCAGCGCATGGCGTGAGTACCAGGCCGGCTGCCGCGAGCTGTGCGGCGTGCGCCTCCCCGACGGCATGCGCGAGAATGAGCGTTTCCCCGAGCCCATCATCACTCCCACCACCAAGGCCGATGCCGGCCACGATGAGAACATCTCACGCGAGGAAATCATCGCACAGGGCATCGTGAGCAAGGAGGACTATGAGACCATGGAGCGCTACACCCGCGCCCTCTTCGCCCGCGGTACCGAGATTGCCGCCGCCAAGGGGCTGATTCTCGTGGACACGAAGTATGAGTTTGGCAAGCGCGACGGCAAGGTGATTCTCATCGACGAGATTCACACCCCCGACAGCTCACGCTACTTCTATGCCGAAGGCTACGAGGAGCGTTTCGCCAAGGGCGAGCCACAGCGCCAGCTCTCGAAGGAATTCGTGCGCCAGTGGCTCATCGACCACAACTTCATGGGAAAGGCGGGCCAGCAGGTGCCCGAGATGACCGACGAATATTGCGACTCGGTGGCTCAGCGCTACATAGAGCTCTATGAGCACATCACCGGCGAGAAGTTCCAGCCTGCTGCCGATGAGGACATCGCTGCCCGCATCGAGAAGAACGTGGCTGCCTGCCTCAGCACGCTCAAGAAGTGACAAATATCTCGAATGCCGGGAGAGGGATTCCCACTCCCGGCATTTTTTATTCCATATCCCAACTCACCCAACCATCACACCCCCACACCGTGAACTACGAAGCCGAATCAATAAAACCCTACAACGACACCGAGAGCAAGACGGGCCAGGTGCGGCAGATGTTTGACTCCATCGCCCCGGCCTACGACTTCATGAACCGCGCCATGACGCTGGGCATCGACCGCCTGTGGCGGCGCAAGGCAGTGCGCATGCTGGGCAAGTGGCAGCCACAGCACATCCTCGATGTGGCCACCGGAACGGGCGACCTCGCCCTGCTCCTCCACCGCATGCTCAAGCCCCGGCAGGGAATCACGGGCATTGACCTCTCGGAGGGTATGCTCAATGTGGCAAGGCGCAAGGTGGCCGACGCCAACCTGGCCCACGCCATCACTTTCGAGGCCGGCGACTGCCTCAACCTGCGATTTGCCGACGGCTCATTTGACGCCGTGACGGTGGCCTACGGCGTGCGCAACTTCGAGCACCTCGACCGTGGCTATGCCGAGATGCACCGCGTGCTCGCCAAGGGCGGCGTGCTGTGTGTGGTAGAACTGTCGACGCCCACCGGGTGCCTCACTCGCCGGCTCTACGACCTCTACACCCTGCACATCATCCCGCTTGTGGGCCGACTGGTGTCGCGCGACGTGCGTGCCTACCGCTACCTGCCCGAGAGCATTGCGGCAGTGCCGCAGGGCGAGGCCATGCTCAATATTATGCGGGCCGCAGGATTCACAAGGTGCACCTGCCACCCTCTCACCTTTGGCACCTGCACCATCTATCTTGCCACGAAGTAGCCATAAACAGCGCGAGGGGCTGTTGCCGCCGCCCCTCCCCTCAAGCACACACAGTGACCGCGTGCCACACACACATTCGGCGCCATGATTGCCCATCAGGGCGTTAATAAGCTATAAAATAAGCAGAAAAACGCGCCGGGATATTGACAAACGCTTTTTGCGGTTGTAATTTTGCAAAAATTATGGCGGCTACAAAGAAGAAAATATCATATTTCAGTGCCAATGTCACGGCTGTGATAAGCGTGGCGCTGGTGCTGCTGCTGCTTGGAATAGTGGCGGTGATAGGTGTGGCCGCCAATGGGCTGACGCTGAAAATCAAGGAGCAGATAGGCTTCGACATATCGATGCGCGAGGATGCCACCGAGCAGCAGGTGGCGCAGTTGCGGCGCGAGATTGCCGCCGCGCCCTTTGTGGCTCGCATGAAGTATGTGTCGAAGGACGATGCCCTGCGGGTGTGGCGCGAGGAGACCGGCGAGGACCTCATGGCGGTGCTGGGCTTCAACCCGCTCACTGCCGAGATTGAGGTGCATGTGAAGGCGGCCTACTCGAGCCTCGACTCGATTGACTGCATAGCGGCGCGGTTGCAGCAGCGGCATGCGGCGATTGAGAGCGTGACCACGCACCGGGAGAATATTGAGGCGATCAACCGCACACTGAGGCAGACGGCGCTGGTGCTTGGCGTGGCGGCAGCGGCGATGCTGCTCATCTCGATTGCACTAATCAACAACACCGTGCGCATGACCATCTACTCTAAGCGCTTCCTCATTCACACGATGAAGCTCGTGGGGGCCACGGCGGGATTCATTCGCCGCCCCATTGTGGTGAGCTGCATGATTAATGGCGTGATTGCCGCAGTTGTGGCGGTGACCCTGCTCGGCGGGCTGCTCTACTACCTGAGCCTCGACCCGCTGGCCGGCGAGGCGGTGCGCGAGGCAGTGCCGGTGGAGGCGCTGGGCGCAACGGCAGCCGGAATGGTGGCGCTGGGCGCGCTGCTGTGCTGCCTCACGGCGATGATGGCGGCGAATAAATACATTAGGCTCGACTACGACCGATTGTTTTGAGACGTGAGAAAAATCTTCAAGAAAATGAGTAATAACACAAGCAAAAAGACTGCGCCGCAGGCTGGCGGCGAGAAGAAAAAGACAGAAATCAAGTACACCGATTTCCCATTGGCAAAAATCAACTTCTTGCTGATGATGGTGTGCGGACTGCTGATTGTGGTGGGCTTCCTGCTTATGCTGGGCGGCTCCAACGACGGGGCAGAGTTTAACAACGACATATTCGGCTTCCGCCGCGTGGTGCTTGGCCCCACCATGGCCTTCATAGGCTTTGTGGCAATGGGAGTTGCGATAATATTCAGAAAATAGGGGAGAGATTAGAGATTAGTTATTAGATATTAGATATTAGATAGCAGATATTAGATAATAAAAGTGAGCTACTCACTACTCACTGTTCACTAATAACTCCTAACTCCTCACTAATAACTCCTCACTAATAACTGCTAACTGCTAAAACGCTATGGATATTTTTCAATCGATAATAATTGCAATTGTGGAGGGACTCACTGAGTTCCTGCCCGTGTCGTCGACGGGACACATGATTATCGCCGAGGAGGCCCTCGGCGTGGAACACAACGACTTTGTGAAGGCTTTCACCGTGATAATCCAGTTTGGCGCTATTCTCTCGGTGGTGTGGCTCTACTGGAAGCGCTTTTTCCACCTCAAGGAGGTCCCCGCGGGGGTTACCGGGCTGAAGGCCTTCCTCACGCGCTACGACTTCTACTGGAAGCTGCTTGTGGCATTCCTGCCGGCAGCGGTGATAGGCTTCCTGCTTGGCGACTTCATCGACAGCTTGCTCGAGAACGTCACGGTGGTGGCAGTGATGCTTGTGATAGGCGGCGTACTGATGCTCTTTGTAGACAAATGGTTCAACCGCCCCGGCACGGCACCGCTCACCGAGAAGCGAGCGCTCACCATAGGCTTCTATCAGTGCATTGCCATGATACCCGGCGTGTCGCGCTCCATGGCCACCATAGTGGGCGGAATGCAGCAGGGGCTGTCGCGCAAGGACGCGGCCGAGTTCTCGTTCTTCCTGGCAGTGCCCACCATGTTTGCCGCCACGGCCTATAAGCTCTTGAAGCTGGTTATGGAGCCGGAGTCGCTGCAGCTGCTGAGCGACAACATCGGCGTGCTGCTCATAGGCAATGTGGTTGCCTTTATCGTGGCGCTGCTTGCCATTAAGTTCTTCATAAGCTATGTTACGAAATATGGCTTCAAGGCCTTTGGTTACTACCGCATAATCGTGGGAGCGGCAATCATCATCATGGGGTTGTGCGGAATAAGCATGGAGGTGTGATTCGGCCCATGAGTGAGCGATTAAATCCCATAGTGGGCGAGGTGTTCTATGTGGACAAGCCACTGCACTGGACCTCATTCTACGCCGTGAAGCACCTGCGCGGAGTGATGCAGAAGAAGCTTGGCGTGAAGAAGCTCAAGGTGGGGCACGCGGGCACGCTCGACCCGCTCGCCACCGGCGTGCTGATAGTGTGCACGGGCCGCGCCACCAAGCGCATCGACGAGCTGCAGGCCCATGTGAAGGAATATGTGGCCACGGTGCGGCTCGGAGCCACCACGCCCTCGTTCGACCTCGAGACCGAGGTCGACGGCACTTATCCCTGGGAGCATATCACCCGCGACGACGTGGAGCGCGTGCTTCGCGAGGAGTTCACCGGGAGCATAGAGCAAGTGCCGCCGGCATTCTCGGCGTGCAAGGTGGATGGCAAGAGGGCCTACAAGATGGCACGCAAGGGCCGCGAGGTGGAGCTGAAAGCCAAGACGCTCGTAATCGACGAGATAGAGCTGCTGCACTGCGACCTGCCCAGCATCACCGTGCGCGTGGTGTGCAGCAAGGGCACCTATATTCGTGCCCTCGCCCGCGACATTGGCGAGGCACTGGGCAGCGGGGCGCACCTCACCGCCCTGCGCCGCACCCGGGTGGGCTCGGTAAGCGTGGAGCAGTGCATGGGTGTCGACGAGCTGAAGCAAATGCTCGGCGAGGCCAACTATGTGAGCCCCGAGGAGGCCATGGCGCAGTTGCAGAATGGCGCAGGCTGATTAGAGAGAATTTTAAGGTAAAAAACATTACGCACACAATAGGTAAAAAAAGAAACATGAAACTATCAGAGTTCAGATTTAAGTTGCCCGAGGAGCTTATAGCCAAGGAGCCGGCGCGGGTGCGCGATGAGTCGCGCCTGCTGGTGCTTCACCGCCGCACGGGCGAGATAGAGCACCGCATCTTCAAGGAAATCATTGAATACTTCGACGATGGCGACTGTTTTATCTTCAACGACACCAAGGTGTTCCCGGCACGCCTCTATGGCAACAAGGAGAAGACCGGCGCGAAGATAGAGGTGTTCCTGCTTCGCGAGCTCAATGAGGAACACAAGCTGTGGGATGTGCTTGTGGAGCCGGCCCGCAAGATACGCATAGGCAACAAGCTCTACTTCGGCCTCGACGACTCGATGGTGGCCGAGGTGATCGACAACACCACCTCGCGCGGCCGCACGCTGCGATTCCTCTACGATGGGCCGCACGATGAGTTTAAGGCCAACCTCTTCGCCCTGGGCGAGACTCCCATTCCACTCTACATAAAGCGCGAGCCTAATGCCGCCGACGCCGAGCGCTACCAGTGCATCTTTGCCAAGAATGAGGGCGCTGTGGTGGCTCCGGCAGCGGGATTCCACTTCAGCCGCGAGCTGATGAAGCGCATGGAGATACGCGGCATCGACGCCGGCTTCCTCACCATGCACTCGGGCCTTGGCAACTACCGCGAAATCGACGTGGAGGACCTCACCAAGCACCGCATGGACTCGGAGCAGATGGAGGTGAACGAGGAGCTGGTGAAGCTGGTGAACACCGCCAAGGACCGCGAGAAGCGCGTGTGTGCCATTGGCACTTCCACGCTGCGTGCCGTGGAGAGCACAGTGGGCATGAACGGTCACATCAAGGCCTACTCGGGCTGGACCAACAAATTCATTTTCCCACCCTACGACTTCACCGTGTGTGACTCGCTGGTGAGCAACTTCCACATGCCCTACTCGATAATGCTCATGATGGTGTGCGCCTTTGGCGACTATGAGAAAGTGATGAACGCCTACAATGTGGCAGTGAAGGAGAAATACCGCTTCGGTGCCTACGGCGACGCGATGCTGATTACAGAATAGAGGCATTTTAGGCCTTTTAGGTAAGAGGTAAGGGGTAAGAGGTAAGAGGGGCTAACTCCTCACTCCTAACTCCTAACTCCTCACTGATAGCCCCCCTTCTCCGCAAAAAGATTATGGAAAGATTTAAGCGAATTGCAGTGAAGATAGGCAGCAACGTGCTCACACGGCCCGATGGGACGCTCGACATCACCCGAATGTCGGCCCTTGTGGATCAGCTGGCTGCCTTGCACCGCTCGGGTGTGGAGGTGATTATGGTCACCTCGGGCGCTGTGGCATCGGGCCGCAGCGAGATGAAGCGCACCCTGGGTGGCCGTCACCTCGACGCAGTGTCGGCGCGACAGCTGTTCTCGGCCGTGGGGCAGGCGAAGCTCATCAACCGCTACTATGAGCTTTTCCGCGACCACGCCATTGTGTGCGGACAGGTGCTCACCACCAAGGAGAATTTTGCCACGCGCCAGCACTACCTCAACCAGAAGCACTGCATGGAGGTGATGCTTGAGAATGGCGTGATTCCCATAGTGAACGAGAACGACACCATCTCGGTTACGGAGCTGATGTTTACCGACAACGACGAGCTCTCGGGCCTCATCGCCACGATGATGAGCACCGATGCGCTCGTCATTCTCAGCAATGTGGATGGAGTGTTCGACGGCGACCCACAGCTTCCCGAGTCGCGCGTGATTACCGACATCTACCCCGAAAGCGAGCTGCAAAGCGACCGGTTCATACAGACGAAGAAATCGAGCTGCGGCCGCGGCGGCATGGGCACGAAATACCGCATCTCGCAGAAGGTGGCCGATGAGGGAATCGCCGTGGTGATAGCCAATGGGCGGCGCGACAACATCTTGCTCTCCATCGCATCGGGCAGCCACGAGGTGCCGTTCACCACATTCCACCCCTCGCAGCGCCCCGCATCGAGCGTGAAGAAGTGGATTGCCCACAGCGAAGGCTTCGCCAAGGGCGAGATTCACGTGAATGAGGGCGCAATGGCGGCCCTCACCTCGGCACAGGCCTCGAGCTTGCTGCCGGTGGGCGTGACCAAGGTGGTGGGCGAATTTGAGAAGGACGACATAGTGCGCATAGTGGCTCCAAGCGGACAGGCGTTTGCCGTGGGGCGCATAGCCTGCGACAGCACCCAGGCAGCAGCCCTTGCCGGCAAGCAGGGAGGCAAGCCGCTCATTCACTATGACTATCTCTACATAGAGCAACAATAGCCCTCACATCTTACCTTTTTATTGAAAATTATGGGAAATTTAAGTGAATTATTTGGCAGCGTGCGCCTGGCTTCGCGCAAGCTCAACCTTATCGACGAGGAGAAAATTAATGACGTGCTGTGCCGCGTGGCCGATGCTGCCGTGGCTCACACTGCCGAAATCCTTGAAGCCAACAAGCTCGACCTGGCCCGAATGGATCCCCAGAACCCTAAATATGACCGACTGATGCTCACCGAGCAGCGCATTGCCGACATTGCAGCCGACATGCGCCGCGTGGCGCAGCTCCCATCGCCCTTGGGCAAGGTGCTCGCCAAGTGGACTCAGCCCAATGGCATGACCATCTCGAAGGTGAGTGTGCCCTTTGGCGTGATTGGCATAATCTATGAGGCGCGGCCCAATGTCACCTTCGATGTGTTCTCGCTATGCCTGAAGAGCGGCAACGCCGTGATAATGAAGGGCGGCAGCGACGCCACAAGCTCCAACGAGGCCATCGTGCGTGTGATTCACGGCGTGCTGCGCGAGGAGGGTATCGACACCGCCTGCGCCACCCTGCTGCCGCCCACCCACGAGGCCACAGCCGAGATGCTCAATGCGGTGGAACATGTCGACCTCATTATTCCGCGCGGAAGCAAGAACCTCATCAACTTCGTGCGCGACAACTCCCGCGTGCCGGTGATTGAAACCGGCGCCGGAATTTGCAACTGCTACTTCCACACCACCGGCGACTTAGAGAAGGGCCGCCGCATAGTGATGAACGCCAAGACGCGCCGCGTGAGCGTGTGCAACGCACTCGACTCGCTTATCATCGACCGCAGCCGCCTCGCCCACCTGCCACAGCTCGTGGCTCCGCTCGCCGAGAAGCAGGTGGTGATTTATGCCGACGAGGAATCATTTGCTGCACTCGCAGGAAAATATCCCTACCTTGAGCACGCCACTGCCGCCGACTGGGGGCACGAATACATGGACTACAAAATGTCGCTCAAGACCGTGAGCGGCATCGACGAGGCTCTCGACCACATAGCACGCTACTCCTCGCGCCACAGCGAGAGCATCGTGGCCGAGGACACCGGGGCGCAGACCCGGTTCCAGAAAGAAGTAGATGCAGCGTGCGTGTATGTGAACCTACCCACCTCGTTCACCGACGGCGGCCAGTTTGGCTTCGGAGCCGAGATAGGCATCTCCACGCAGAAGCTCCACGCTCGCGGCCCTATGGCGCTGCCCGAAATCACCACCTACAAATACCTCATCACCGGCAACGCCCAGATACGTCCCTGATTTCCCAACGAATTTTCAGTGGCAGGAATCACAGGCAGCAAAAATGCCAACCACCTGACAACAAACAGGATAGCCGATAAAAACCCGACAGAAAGTCCGCCAAAATGAAGAATTTTTCCTCATTTTGGCGGACTTTCGCCCTGCGATGGGGCTCGTAATGGGGTGTTCATCATTGTGGTTGATAATGAAAAGTGGGTGATTTTCGTCACTTTTCTACCGCTATCGGGGTGTTTTTTTGATTGTTGTGTGGGGGGATGCGGTGCAAGCACAAGCGAGAAAAGCCACTTTTGCAGGATTGCCCGGTGGGTGTGGCCTGCAAAAGTGGCTTTTACTATTTCATTATGCCATAGCCTGGCGGCTTGGGGGAGGGATTATTTCTGCCAGTTGATAGCCTTGAGGAAGTCGGCAGTCTGCTCCTCGCTGAGGTTCTGGCCCTTGAGGAGCTCGGGGAGGCGGCTGTAGCTTGCCATGAAGTCGCTCACCACCATGGGCTGGTCGGCGAGCTTGGCATAGTTGAGGGCCTCGCTCACGCTGCCGAGTATTCCGAAAGGCTTGCGGAACACCACTCCGGCATCGCGGTATTTCATTGCCTCCATCTCCTTGGCGATGCGGTGAGCACGTCCCTTCATGCCGTCGAGGCTCACAGCGGTGTCGGCAAAGGTGAGTTTCACCACTTTCTCCACCGAGCAGTCGGTGACGGGCACTTCCACTATCACAGCGAAGTCGTCGCCGCAATAGGAGCACTTGGCGGGCTGGCCGTTGACGGTGGCGGCGATGGGCAGGAAGCGGTTGTACACCTTCACGCTGAAGCGGCGCTCGGCGGGCATGTTCTTGTAGCTGCCTTGGCGTGCGCCAATTGTCACGGTGAGGTCGTTGCCCTCCACGCGGCTCGTGAGAGCCGTGGTGGCATACTCGGTGGCATAGTGCTGGTCGTCGCCATTGTCCTCATAGAGCGAGAAGCTGCCGCCCTCGGCTCCGGGGAATACGGCCACCACCACGTCCTCGTCGTTGCCCTGGAGGTTCTGCACCTTGTCGGTGTAGAATGGGAGCACTGAGCCGGCTTTCACGAAGATGGGATACTCGTCGATGGCATAGCTGCGCTCCACCGTGCAGCCGCCCTTGAGGAGCGTGCCGGTGGCGAGCTCAATCCACTCTCCCTCGGGGAGCCAGGTCGTTTGCACCGAGTAGCTGCCCTGCATGGGGGCGGTGATGGGCGAGACGAGCATTTGGTCGCCAAACATATACTCATTGCGGAAGTCGTAGGCCTCCTGCGCCGTGGGATAGTCGTAATACATGGGGCGGCACAGGGCGAGAGCGTCGTCGTAGGCGCGGCGTGCCATGGTGTAGATGTAGGGAGCCATGGTGTAGCGCTGGCGCACGGTGTTGCGAAGCGTAAGGGTGATGTCGTAGTCGAACACCCACGGCTCTTTCTTGAGCTTGGCATTCTTGGTGGAGTGTGTGCGCATAATCGGGCTCACGGCGCCAAACTGCATCCAGCGGGTATACATCTCGGGGTCGATGCGGTCGATGCCGTGCATCTGTCCGCCCAGGTCGTGGCTCCAGTAG
>CAMGFF010000045.1 GCA_946055125.1 uncultured Prevotellaceae bacterium
ATAGCATCCTGTAGAACAACTCTTTCCACACCTATAAGAACAACCTGATGCACAGCCTGTACACGAATTACTACCACTGTCATTATTTGAGTTATTCGAACCATTATTATTCGAACCATTATTATTGGAACCATTATTATTTGACCCATTGTTTAATAAATCCTCCTCATCATCGTCATCACCACATGACGATAATAGCACCGGACCTAAATACAATGCTCCGAGGATTGGCAATGCACTCTTTGCGGCCTTCTTGAAGAAATCTCTACGAGATTGGAGCTCTTCCTTTTTGTTTTTCTCCATGATTTTTAAGTTTTATAGCACCCTATAGACTCGCCCGGATTCGGGTTAACATTCTTTTAATAAAAAAGAAAAGCGCGGGAGTCTGTACCAGTCACTCGTCCCGCTCTTAGAGGCCTTCGCATTGCCCGATACAGTTAAGACGAGCAACGCAGAAGCCCACGCCGATAATATATATTAACGCCTGCAATGCCACCGGCTTGCACGGGCTATAGCACGCGCAATTCGACAGCATATACATATCACACGATAATATACATACCCACAGGCATCTACAATTGCTTCGTCGTTGACTGAGATTTGGAGTTTGCGAAGTTCCTAAGAGCCAAAGACAAAGCGTCAAAGTAAACGCTTTTCAATATGTCGGTTGAACCCACCCCGGCCGGCACCAAGGTGCCATCGGCGTGGTTTCGTCGGCAAATTTATGCCAATAAATTAAATATTCCAAATTTTTCCGCTCTTTTCCCAAAAAATTTCCTCGAAATAGCCACTATCACCGAGGGGCTGACCACGCAGCAGCTTCACGACCTCAATGCCTTGGTTGCCGGCGTGGCGGCTATAAGTTCCACCGATGTGATGAGCCGCTACCACATCACTTCGGCCACATCGGCAGCACGCTCTAAGGCAGCGCTCATCAAGAACGACATTCTCGACAACGTTGCCGGGAAAATCTACTTCCGGGACCCCATCTATGCCCACTGGCTGAAAACCGAGTATTTCGCTCTGGTATGAATATACCCTAATTTGCTGATTTCAGGCTGCACCTCGGCAAAATTTACTGCGTTTTTTGTGATTATTTCAGAGAAAAGAGCTAATTTTGAGGCTAAATTGTGGCACAAGGTCGCTTGCGTGTGGGCAAGGGTGGCTTTGTTGCCAGCCAATGAATAATGCCTATCAACTATATCTACAGTATGAAGAAAATTATCAGTTTTATTGCCGGCGTGCTGCTGCTCACGGCTGCCGCCACAGGACAGGAGAAGAAGCAATTCCAGGTGTATGGGGTGTGCTTCTACAACCTTGAGAACCTTTTCGACACTATCAACAACAATGGCAAGTATGACCAGGAGTTCTCCCCCTCAGGCGCCCGCCAGTGGAACGGGCAGAAGTACTGGTCGAAAATCCACAATATGGCCTACGCCATAAGCCATTTCACCAGCGACAACACGCCCATGGGGCCGGCCGTGATTGGCGTGTCGGAGATTGAGAACGCCACCGTGCTCCACGACCTGGTGCGCCACGACCTCATCAAGAAGTGGCACCTGCAGGTGGTGCACCATGACTCGCCCGACCGCCGTGGCGTGGACGTGGGCCTGCTCTACAACCCGCGCCTCTTCCGCGTGCTCAATGTCACCAATGCCACGGTCACCGTGGAGGGCAACCCGTCGTTCCGCACCCGCGACCAGATGTGCGTGACCGGAATGATGGGCGCCGACAAGGTGAGCATCATCGTCAACCACTGGCCCTCGCGCCTGGGCGGGCAGGAGCAGTCGAGCTACCTGCGCGAGGCTGCCGCGGCCCGCGTGATGGCCACCGTCGACTCGCTGCTGGCCGACGACCCCAACCAGGGCATCATCGTGATGGGCGACCTCAACGACGACCCGCAGGACAAGAGCTGCGCCGTGGTGATGGGCGCGAAGAAGAAGATGGGCGACGTGAAAGAGCCGCGACAGTTCTTCAACCCCTGGTGGGCAACCCTCGACAAGGGCATAGGCACCCTGGCCTACCGCGGACAGTGGAACCTCTTCGACCAGATTATGATCTCGAAATATTTCCTCGGCGACCGCTCGCGCCTCACCTATATGCGGCACGAGGTGCTCAACTTCAACTTCCTGAAGACACAGGAGGGCGACTATGCCGGCTACCCGCTGCGCACCTACTCGGCCGGACGCTTCCTCAATGGCTACAGCGACCACTTCCCCACTCAGGTGTATCTTGTGCGCGAGGTGCGCAAGCGCTGAGCTCGCCGCTGCCCCACATTTTCATCCACCTCAAGGGTGGATTTAACCTTAGCCCCCGGCTGCCAAAACCGTGTGCCCGGGGGCTAAGGTTATTGCACAATTCACGCGATTGTAGTAACTTTGCAGAAAATCAGGCGGTGGAGGCCGGGCGCCGGCCTCTGAAAAGGGAATCAGGTGTGAATCCTGAGCAGAATCCGCTGCTGTGAGTCGCGCGGCGGCACATCACACGGTGTGCCGCCACCCCGGCCCCCACACGATGCTTATCCACTGCCCCGCGCCGCGGGGTGGGAAGGAAGGGGGGCAAGCACGGGGGCGACGAGCCAGAAGACCTGCCGCCTGGTGGTGATTGATTATGGCTTTCGGAGAAATTAGAGCTGTTTCATTGAAAATTTCGCTTCATAGCATTGCGCCAACAGAGATTTTTCGCATTTTTTCCCCGGAGCTGAATGTTGTAATTATGTTCGGCTTATGAATTTTTTATCTAAGTGTATCATGCTGCTCATTGCACCGGCTGCCACGCTGCCGGCTGCCGCCACCGGCGTGGAGTCGCGCCTCGACAGCATGCAGTATCTCAACGAGGTGGTGGTGGAGCGCCGCAGCACCTCGCGCGATGCGGTGATTCCCGCGCAGAGCCTTGGCGGCAAGAAGCTGGAGTCGCTCAGCGCGCTCTCGGTGGCCGATGCCATTCGCTACTTCTCGGGGGCGCAAATCAAGGACTATGGCGGCGTGGGCGGCATCAAGTCGATCGACATTCGCAGCATGGGCACCAACCATGTGGGAGTGTTCTACGACGGCCTGCAGCTGGGCAACGCGCAGAATGGACAAATCGACCTGGGCAAGTTCTCGCTCGACAATATCGAGGAAATATCGATGTACAACGGGCAGAAGAGCAACATCTTCCAGCCCGCCAAGGACTTTGGCGCGGCCGGCACCATCTATCTGCGCACCCGCCGGCCGCGGTTTGCCGAGGGCAGGCGCACCCATGTGAAGCTCACCATGCGCACCGGCTCCTTTGGCCTCGCCAATCCCTCGCTGCTCGTGGAGCAGAAGCTGAGCGAGAGCGTCACCGCCAATGTGAGCGCGGAATACACCTACGCCACCGGCCGCTACCGTTTCCGCTACCGCAAGGTGTTCTCCGCCGACGGCACCCTGGCGTGGGACACCACCGCCACGCGCCACAATGGCGACATACACTCGCTGCGCGTGGAGGCAGGGCTCTTTGGCCGCCTCGATGGTGGCAATTGGAACCTCAAGGCCTATTACTACGACTCCGACAAGGGCATTCCCGGCGCTATCGTGAACAATGTGTGGAAAAACTCGCAGCGGCAGTGGGACCGCAACTTCTTCGTGCAGGGTCACATGCAGAAGCTCGTGGGCGAGCGTTACCGCTTCCAGGCTAATGTGAAGTATGCCCACGACTATATGCGCTACCTCAACCCCGACACCACGCTCATGTATATCGACAACCGCTTCTGGCAGAAGGAGCTTTATGTGGCTACGGCACACAACTATGCCATTATCCCCGACGTGTGGGACGCTAACCTCTCGGCCGATTACCAGTGGAACTCGCTCAACGCCACTCTGCGCGATTTTGCCCACCCCACCCGCCACACGGCATGGGCGGCTCTCGCCACTGCCGCACAGCTGGGGCGGCTCAAGCTGCAGGCGAGCTTGCTGGGCACTTTTGTGAGCGACCGCGCTCAGGCAGTGGCCGCCACCGGCGAGAGCCGGCGGCGCAACGCGAGCCGCCACGAGTGGACCCCGGCGGCTTTCGTGAGCTACAGCGCGGTGGCAAGCGAACATAATGTGCTCAACCTAAGAGCCTTCGCCAAGCGCTCATTCCGCATGCCCACTTTCAACGACCTCTACTACACCGACCTGGGCAATGCCTCGCTGCGCCCTGAAAAGGTGAACCAATACGACCTGGGCCTGCAATACATCTTTGCCTCGGGCAACAATGGCGCACTCTTTCACGGCCTCAACCTGAGCGCCGACGGATATTACAACCACGTTACCGACAAGATTATTGCCGTGCCCAAGGGAAATGGCCAGTATCGCTGGATGATGATGAACCTGGGACAGGTGCGGATTTGGGGAGCCGACATCACGGCACAGGCCAATTTCCGTCTGCCGGGCGAGGTGTATGTCGATGCGCAGCTTACCTACACATATCAGTTGGCGCGCGACTTCAGCGACCCTACCGACGTGGCCGACGAGGCCGGCACCTACAAGGGACAGATTGCCTACATTCCGCGCCACAGCGGTTCGGCGGTACTGCACGGCGCGTGGCGCAGCGTCGACCTCAACTACAGCTTCATCTACGTGGGCGAGCGCTACGACAACTCGTCGAATATCCGCGCCAACTACGTGCAGCCCTGGTACACCCACGACCTCTCGGCGGGCTACTCGCTGCGCCTCGGCACCGTGAAGCTGAAGGCGCAGGTGGAGGTGAACAACTTGCTCAACCAGCAATATGAGGTAATCCGCAATTACCCCATGCCCGGCCGCAACTATAAATTAACCCTAAGCATGGAAATGTGATGAACGACTGGAGAATTTTGCATATAGTTCTGTTGCTGGTGGCGCTGGCCGCCTGCCGGCACGATGATGAGATTTTTATCCCTGAGCGCGTGGAGGTGTCGAAGCCTGAATACTCGGCCGTGGCTGGCTTCTACCTGCTCAATGAGGGCAACATGGGCAGCAACAAGTGCACCCTCGACCGCTACGACTACTCCACCGGCATCTACACCCGAAATATCTATGGCTCGGCCAACCCCTCGGTGCCTAAGGAGCTGGGCGATGTGGGCAACGACCTCGCAATCTATGGCTCGCGCCTCTATGCCGTGGTGAATTGCTCCAACAAGATTGAGGTGATGGACGCGGCCTCGTGTGTGCGCATCGGGCAAATCGACATTCCTAATTGCCGCTACATTCGCTTCCACGAGGGCTTCGCCTATGTCACTTCCTATGCCGGCCCGGTGGTCATCGACCCCGAATATGAGCAACTGGGATTCGTGGCCAAAATCGACACGCTCTCGCTCCGCGAGGTGGCACGCTGCACCGTAGGGTTCCAGCCCGACGGACTGGAAATCGTTGACGACAAGATTTATGTGGCCAATTCGGGCGGCTACCGTGTGCCTAATTATGAGCGCCGACTGAGCGTAATCGACTTGCCCTCGATGACGGTGGTGGAAGAGGTGGATATCGACATCAACTTGCAGCATGTGCAGTGCGACCGCTATGGCGGACTGTGGATTTCGTCGCGCGGCGACTATGTGGAATCCTCCTCCAAGCTGTTTTGCTACGACGTGCGCAAGCGCCGCATCGTGGCTGAGGTTGATGTGCCGGTGAGCAACATGGTGCTGCAAGGCGACTCGCTCTACATTGTGAGCAACGCCTGGAGCAATGTGACAATGAGTGATGAGCCTTCCTACAGCATCGTGGATGTGGTGCAGAAGCGCGTGGTGTGCGACAATTTCATCACCGATGGCACCGACGCTGCTATCCGCAAGCCCTATGGCATCGCGGTGAACCCTATCACCAAGGATATTCTTGTGACCGATGCCCGCAACTATGTGAACCCCGGCTACCTCTATTGCTACGGCAGCGACGGGGTGCTGCGCTGGAGCGTGCGCACGGGCGATATTCCGGCTCAC
This sequence comes from uncultured Prevotellaceae bacterium, assembly GCA_946055125.1. GTDB lineage: Bacteria > Bacteroidota > Bacteroidia > Bacteroidales > Muribaculaceae > CALZFJ01. The sequence continues at coordinate 5,915 of CAMGFF010000045.1, forward strand.
ATCACGTTCTTTTAGTTATTAGTTATTAGATATTAGATTTGGGAGAGTTTTTTATGAGAAAGGTTTTATTTGGATTGATTTTGACTGGGGCTTCGGCGGCTTGGGCCGGGTCGCCCTATCTGAGCCGCGTGCTCGACTTCTGCCCGGCTCCGGGCCAGTTTGTGAACGAATTGCCTGAATATGAGGAGGGCGACACGCATGAGTCGATGCTGGCCAAGGTGGCCGAAAATCTCTGCGGCGAGGAGCGTCCGGGAATGATTTCGCTGGGCGGTTTCGGTGGTTATGTGATTGTGGCTTTCGACCACCCGGTGGTGAACGTGCCGGGCGAATACGACTTCAAGCTCTTTGGCAATGCTTTTGCCGCCGAGAGCGCGGCTATGGGCGGCAGCTGCGAGCCGGGAGCGGTGATGGTGTCGGTCGATGCCAATGGCAATGGGCTTCCCGATGATGAGTGGTGGGAGCTGGCCGGCAGCGAATATGCCAAGGAAACGACCAGGCACGGCTTCGAAATCTCATATTTCAAGCCCGCCGACGACCACACTGCAAGTCCCGACCCCTCCAACTCGGCCATCACCGACCGCTACTTCGTGCGCTGGACCACCAACTACCCCGACGAGGCCGAGGGATATATTCAGAAGGTAACTTTCCACAAGCAGCCCTATTTCCCACAGTGGATTGCCGGCACCGAGCTGCACTTCTCCGGCTCGCGCATCGCCAATAATGCCACTCCGCAGGGCGGAACCTATCTGCTCGCTTTCATGGACTATGGATATGTGGATAACCAGCCCAACAACACCGACCCGGGCTTCAAAATCGACTGGGCCGTGGATGCCGAGGGAAACCCGGTGACGCTCACGCACATCGATTTCATAAAGGTTTATACGGCCGTGAATCAGCAATGTGGCTGGATTGGCGAAACCTCGACCGAACTGTGTGGAGGCCTCGACCTGCACCCCGAGGCTGCCGTGGAGGCTGCCACAATTTCCGCCAAGCCGCTCGTGGCTGTGTGCCGGGGCAACTGCCTTGAGGTGACGGCTGCCGCGCCCACGCAGCTCTCTATCGTCGCCCTCGACGGCTCCACTGTGGGCCGTTACTCGCTCCACGAGGGGCGCAACGCCATCGATGTAGCCTCACTCCCCGGCGGACTCTACATCACCTCAACCCCTCTCGGTGCCGTGAAATGGCTGAAACAGTGATTTTTCTACACCCGAATTTCGCATAATCCCATAAAAATGCGTATATTTGTGCGAAATTTCTAATATCTATCACGAAAAATAAAGATATGAAGAACCTACTACGACGCACGGCAACTGCTCTGGCCATCGCTGCCACCGTTGCTGCCTCGGCCCATGTGACCGACGGATATGTGAAAGCCGACCGCTCGCAGCTGCGAGTGAGCGAGAATGCCTCTCGCGCCGCCATGAAGCAAATGGTGGTGAGCCGCCCCACTGCCGACGACGGCACGGCCACTCCCACTGCCTACTACAAGCGCCCCGCCGGAGCTCTATTCAATGGCTTCAGCAAGAACCTCGGCCTGCTCCAGAACTATGTGATGCTCGCCCCGGCCTACGCCGACGCCACCTGGCTCAACACCTCCACCAACTTCACATCGGGCTCCTGGAGCTTCGATGGCGAAACCTCCACCGAAATCGACCTGGTGACCAACCTGCCCTATAGCTGGCACTCTATGCCCACTCTCAACGTAGCCGACGACAACGGAGGCTCTGACTCCTACACCTTCCCCGACGCACAGAATGTGCAATTTGGCGGCACGTTATCCTACAACGACGGCACCACCGATGTGTCGGCCGGTCTGGGCAACTGGCGCATCAACAAGAAATACACCTCGTGGGGCTTCGGCCGTGATCCCTACGCCGACTGGACCTGGACCTCGCTCTTCGGCTCCTATTACAATGAGACCTGGGTGGTGCAAAAGGTGGGCAACTACTTCGAAAAGCCCGTGCGCCCCTATTTCTTCACCGAGATGTGGGTGAACTGCGTGACCGACTGCTCTGACGACACGGAATTTATCATGGAGCTCTTCAGCGTCGACGATGAGGGCAAGCTGGCTGCCGAGCCGTTTGCCATTGGCCGCTGCGCCGGCAGCGACGTGCTGACGTTCGACGTGTCGGGCGGCATGACCGAGGACACCTCCTACGAGATTATCCCATTCAGCTTCAGCAAGATAGTTGATGGCGAGGAAGTGCCGGTGTCGCACCTGGTAATCGACGACGCAATGATGGCATTCATCAGCGGCTTCGACGACCCCGCTAAGGTGCCCTACTACGACACCTTCTCGCAATATGAGCCCAACGACGACGGCGAGTGCAACAGCTACCTCATCTTCGACATCACCACCGCCACCGGCGGCAAGGATTCCTATTTCATGCCCACAAGCTACATCTCAAATGGCAAGCCTCTCAACCTCTCCAACTGCTTCAACATGGACGCGACCTTCCCATGGCTCGTTGGCGGCGACGATGCCTTTGAAGCTCCCGTGCAGGGCGGCAGCACCGCAATGCAGCTCAATAGCTACTTCGATGCCGCCAAGCTCACAGTGGAGGCCAATGAGTGGATCGACGTGGAGATTACCGACGGCACCACCGAGAACACCCTGAATCTTGTTGTAACCGCCGGGCAGCTCCCCGAGGGCACCTCATCGCGCCAAGGCGAGGTGAGAATCACAGCCCCGGCAGTGGAGAAGACCATTGCCGTGACGCAAGGCGAACTGGGCGTTACGGGCGTGAGCGCCTCCTGCACCGCCAAGGTGGCAATGAGCAATGGCGACATTGCAGTGACCCTCTCCACAGCCGACGAAGTGACAGTACTCGATGCAGCTGGCCGCATCGTGACCCACGCCACACTCAGTGAGGGCCGCAACGTACTCCCGGCCTCGCACCTCGCCGGCGGACTCTACCTCCTGCGCTTCGCCACCCACGGCACCACCAAGATAGTGAAATAAGTTCTTGACATAACTCAACGATGGTGTAGCTCAATCCTCACCTATCCTACATAAAAGCATGGTAAGGAGGCTATTATGGTCTATGCAATGAGTACACCGTCGTTGTATTGTTATGGCTACATTCCTTAGTGGGGCTTGACGGCGCGTGCAGGGAGCATGTGGGGGCCGCTGCCGGGAATGGAGCCGTAGCCTTTAGGCTCGGCAGGTTTGGGCATGGGAGGCATCGGGCGGTCGTTGCGGTTTCCCTCAATAAGGCTGTGAATGAGTCCCCCGACATCCACCCCCACGGCACAACCTCCAAGGTTCACGGTGGGAGCCAGCACTGGAACCGTCTGCCAGCGATTGAGTGCAGGGTCGAAAATACGCCTAAAGCCAAGCTCGGCGCCAAAAATAGCACCGCTGTTATAAAGTACCGATCCGCCAAAGCAAGAGAAGTTCACATAGGGCATAGCTGCCGGAGAGTCAAAAACATTGTTTCGCGAGTAGTTACCCCATACACTAAAGCTGAAATGCTCGTTGATGTCGTAGTCGATGCGAGCATGAATGCCAAAATCATTGTAGGCATTGCGGTTAATATGGTATTTATATCCCGATAGTGCACCTGTCAGAGTGAAACGGCCCATGCGCTGCGTAACGCCGATTGTCGCGCTGCGAAAATTGCCCAGACCGGGCAATGAGGCATCGTAGCTTGAGCCAAACGCACTTCCGCCTTCCCACATTGGCTTTAACGAAGCTGCATCGGGTGGGAGGTAGAACGGTGAGGCAATATTGAGCGACGAGGCGACACCTGTTGACGGGCCATTGAGCAATGGGATTGTGGCAAAAGGATTCGGAGGCACAACGGTTTCAGTGGATGTGCCGGGCTGTGAGGCTGAGGATTGTGCATCGTCGGCTTGCACTTTGGTCGCACCATCTTGAGCCATCATCGAGAGTGTGGCGAGCTGCAGGCCAAAAGCCAGAAGAATATCAACATAGCGTTTCATAGTTTAAGCTCCATTAATACCACAAAGGTAAAGCGTTTGCGCTAAAAAACAAAAACTTTGTGACAAGATTTTCCGTTTTAATTGAAAATGAGTAAATTTACAAGTGAAACGAATTAGCTCAGGAAACTATGGGAATGAGCGACAAATATATAAGATTCGACTGGGCTGGAAGTTACAGAGAGGGTGTGTCAAAATCTTGGATTTTTTGACACACCCTCTCTCTGTTGTAGGTAAGGCCGCGTAGGCTGGGGTCAGTCGATTTGCACGATGAGGAAATTCGACATCTCCCAGAAGCGGGTGGCATTGGAAATCTTGAGCGTCTTCATGCCCTGTGCATCGGTATCAATCACATAGGAGCCACTGGGGTGCTTGCTCATAATCTTTGCCTTCTTGGAGTGAAGCGGAATCGTCTGGAGCGAGCGCTTGTCGGCCTTTGTGAAATACGACTTCTCATAGTCGCTCTCCATGATTTTGGTCTTGCGCAGGAAACCGCTCTCGATAATCTTGTTATCCTTCAGCTCCTTCTTCGAGCCAACTGCATAGTAGCACACATTCAGCTCATTGGCAAGGCGCGTAGCCTCATTCTGGGCAAGTTCCTTCTCGCTGCGCTCGGCTGCCGACACGCGCGAGAGCGAGTCAACGCGGGTGTTAAGACCCTCAATTTGGATATTTGCATTGCGGAGCTCAGCCTGGAGGCCGGCAATCTCAGTTTCCTGGCTCTCAATCTGCGCCTTCAGCGTGTTAATAGTCTTCTCAAGCGAAGCATTGTAGGCCGACGACTTCTTCAGGCGGGCCTCAAGAGCAGCAAGTTTCTTGCGGCGGGCCTCAAGAGCCTGCTGAATGGCAATCATGTTGTCGCGCACCTCAGCCTTCTTGTCGGTAGTCTCATTGTTGAGGTTTCCGGTGGAGAGAATTTTCTCCATATCCTTAATCTGGAGCATACCCTCGCTGATTTCGGTCATAAACGCCAGCAGACTGTCCTTCTCGGCGAGCACCGTCTGCAACGAGTCGCTGAGTTCAACCACCTGAGGATTCTCCTCAGCCGATTCTTTCTTACTTCCATTGCAAGCCACAAGAGCGCACAGCCCCAGGCCGGCAATCGTTAAACAAATTTTCTTCATAAGCATATAAAAATTAACCTAAAAAA
>CAMGFF010000046.1 GCA_946055125.1 uncultured Prevotellaceae bacterium
GCAGCAAAGGCAATGCAGCAGGAGCGATTGCGTCCAGAATGGCGTGAGCCGGCCGAAGCAAATAGCAGAGAGCCCAATCTCACGCCATACCAATCGATAACCTAAAAGCATGTTTCACGTTGCTTTCTCATAACCAGTAGAATAAGATTTATTTAGAGTGAGCCGGATGCCTTGAGCCGGCGCATCAGTGTTTTATCACGTGCATTGCAAGAGAATATTAGGCATCAACCCTGCAATGCACGCCAGGCTTCGCCACTGCTCCCGGGCTTTGCTTTCCCGCGCAATGCCCATCGCCAGCCCGAAGGCCAGCTACAGATAGCTTACCAGTGCTATATTGCTTGCCACGGACTCTTGCGCAAATAATACAGCCCGAACGAGCCAGGCCAAAGGAAAATCTTGTGGTCAAACGCATTCCTTGAATTGCCGTATCGCCTTCACCAATCGCAATGCCAACCCCCTTTTCCCTGCGGAAAAAATGGCATTGTCGGCGGAAAGCATTTCCAGATTGCACAGCCGTGGAAAAGTTGAGGAATTACAGCCCCACTCTATTGAGGCCTAATGGTAGAATGCTTCAAAGTCGCTTATAGAACATTGTGTATGCAAAAAACAAATATTTCATTAGCCTACTGCTACGTTCTGCGTCAAAGTAGCTTGTTTACATTAAAGGGAACCCCCTTGAATAAAAAAATATTTATTCCATCATTGATACGTACAAATATACAACAAATTTTCACGCACCCAAGTTTTTTCACATTTTTTATATTTTACTCAAAATCGTCCACGTTTTATCATGTAAAAGAATCGAAGCATCGAAGCAATATAGCACATCTCTACCCACCCAGTAAATGGAGCAAAAATAAGGCGGAATGACATACACACAAGCAAAAATTAGCTTTGGGGGTGTATCAAAATGGGAAAACAATCACTTACGTCATCGCCTGATTGTGAGGCGGTAACGCGGACGCACCAGGGTGCGTTCCTACATAAGAATATCATCAAACCTGATTTTGACACACCCTCAATAAGCATTTTGATGCGTGATTACGCAAAACCGCACTTACGCTACGGCCATCCTTGGCTATTTGCGCTTCTCGGCGCGATGTATCATCTGGCGCAGTATAAGGCAAGAGGGCTCGAGCATGGTTCCGTGGTCGAAGCCTTTCAGCTCAAAGAGTTCCACCTTGTTGCCCTTGGCGTTGAGGATTTCCTGCAAGTGCAGGTTCTCGGTGTAGCGGGCAAGCATCTCCTTGTCGCGGTCGCCGGTGAGCAGCAGCATAGGCGCGGTGAGCTTGCGGGCATTGAAAATGGGGGCATACTTGTCGATTATCGGAATTTTAGTGTCGAGATGCCGCTCCTTGCGAATGGTGTAGTGCGTGTTGGTCTGTCCGCTGAACGGCACATATCCGGCGAGGCTGTCGGCATCGACGCCATAGGCCTGAAGATAGCTCTTGTCGAGTGCAAGCATGAGTGTGAGGTAGCCACCGGCCGAGTGTCCGCACACCCAGACCTTTTCAGGATCTCCGCCATACTCGGCAATGTGGCGCATGGTCCATGCCACGGCAGCGGCAGCGTCGTCGATATAGGCCGGGTGCTGCACCTTGGGGCTGAGACGGTAGTTTGGCGCCACCACCGCAAACCCCTGCTCCTTGAGCAGCTCGGGGATGAATTTCTCGCCGCCCTCGAGGCCGCCACCATGGAAGAACACCACCGTGGCAAAGCGTTTCTCGCCCTCGGGCAGATATAGGTCGAGCTTGCAGCGCTGCGAGCGGTAGTCATCGGCTTGAGTAGTTTCGATATATGCCACGTTGCTTAAAGTGCGGTATTTAGTGGCTGCCTCAACACGCGCAATGCACACCGCACAGAGGCAAAGGAGCATTGCAAAAACAAATCTTCGCATATTCATTGTAGTTTATTATGAAAAAATCGGATAGATTAAGCACACACACGAGCGCATGTACCTTCACCTATCCGATATGTGTGGTTAATGATGATAAAAATTATTCTTCGGGAGCATGGTCGATGAGATCCATAAACTGGTCGAGCTTAGGAGTGATGATAATCTGTGTGCGGCGGTTGCGCTGCTTTCCCACAGCGGTGCTATTGTCGGCAATAGGATTGAACTCACCACGGCCTCCGGCAGTGAGGCGCTTAGCATCGACGCCATAGTTTGTGATAAGATATTGCACCACGCTCGATGCACGCAAGCACGAGAGATCCCAGTTGTTGCGAATGTTCTTCATCGAGGCAGCCGTGTTGTTCACAGGCACATTGTCGGTGTTTCCCTCGATGAGCACATCGTAGTCGCTATAGTCCATGATGATTTTCGCGATCTTGCTGAGAGTCTCGGCAGCGCGGTCGTTAATCTCATAGGAGCCGCTTGTGTAGAGCATGTTGTCGGCAAGCGAGATATACACCACGCCCTTGAGCACCTGCACGTCGACTTCCTTCAGCTCCTCCTTGCTCAGCGAGCGAGTGAGGTTGTTGGTGAGCACCATGTTCAGGGAGTCGCTCTTGCTCTTCACCTCGACGAGGTGGCGGATATACTGGTTTGACTCATTAATCTGGTCCACGAGCTTGCTGATGTTGATATTGTTCTCACTTGAGTTGGTGAGGCTGCGGTCGAGCGACTGCTGCAGCGACTGGTAGTTGCTGTTGGTCTGCGTGAGTTGCTCTTCAAGTCCCGTTATTCGGGCGTTGGCGGCGGCAAGTTGCTGCTTTGTGTCGGAGTTCTGATCCTTCACTGCCTGCATCTGCGAGTAAAGTTCCCTCTTCTCATTTACGCAATTCTGCAAGCTCTGCTGACTTGCCTCAAGCTCTTTCTTGCTCACGCAGCCAGTCATCACGGCAGCCGAGAGCAAAGCGATTACTAATGTCTTTGTCTTCATATAAATTAAATGTTTTTCTTTTGTTTCAAACAAGGTGCCGAGAGCAAAGCTTCGACTGCACCGCGCACTTTTTTGTATATAATAACGCGCAAATATACTAATTTAGCGCACATTATCACCAGTGAGCCACGATTATTTAGTGATATTTAACAGCCCACACGCTCAATGTGCCACTATTTTGCCCTCAAGCAGCTCTATGGAGCTCTCGTCGCGGTTAGAGCCGGTGTATTTTGCCCTCGACAAGAGCAGCCACACCGTGGAGTCGTCCTTGAGGAAGAGCGAGCAGCACACCGCGCCTGTGCCATAGGGCAAGGTAGAGGCATCTTCGAGCGGAGTGCGGAGCGACTTGAAGTTGTGACCAGTGCTGTCGCCTATGTACACACGCGGTCGCGCCGTCTGCCACACTTGCCCTGTGGGGGAGTAATAGGCCGTTATCAGCGTTTCGCCGGTGGGCAGCTGGAGGATATAGGGGGCACCGCCGCCATTCATGCCTGCAGCCCAGCGCTCTGAGTCCTGCACGCCGTCCCAGTCGCTCCGGTCCCACTCGGCATCAAGGTCGCGGTGGAGCAACACCGGCGAGGGGCTGCCCCATATACACTCAATGATAGTGAGCAGGCCCTTGTTGCCCTGCTGCACAATAGTCACCGGCATGCCATCGCGCTTGGTGGGATTGTAGGCCGCGCGAGAGAAGCGGGTCCAGGTGAGGCCACCGTCGGTGGAGCGAGAGCAGAGAATTTCCTGGTAGAGCGTGGATTGCTTCTGCCACCATGCGGCCTCGCTCGACACCAACAGCTCAAGCTCGCCACCGGGCAGCTGCACCACCTGCGGCTCCCAGGTGCGCCCGCGGCCCACAATGATGGGGTCGCCCCAGGTGTCGCCGCCGTCGCGCGAAAGGCAGGCAATCACATGGCAGTTGTCGTTGGTTTCCGGAATGCCGTTGCCAATGAAAGTGAGCAGTAGCCATCCATTCTCCAGCAAAATAAGCTCGGGATTCTGGAAACGGCGGTAGTTGCTCCCGAAGTCGTTCGACTCCTTGTTGAAAATCACCACCGGGTCGCTCCAGGTGTCGCCATTGTCGCGGCTCTTGCGCAGGTAGATTCGGCCAAAGTTGGCAGGGTCGCCACCATGATAGGTGAGCACAATGGTGCGACCGTCGATGCGGCACATGCGCGGATATTCCACCTGCACCCCCTCGGGCGAGAGGCGCACGAGCGATTCACCGCCAGCCCACTCTATAGTGTGAGCCACCGGCTTCACCGAGGCATCGACCGGCGCCGAGGAGTAGTCGCTCCAGGTGCGAATAGTCTTCTCAATCGTCATCTCCCGGCCATCGACCACGGCCGTCACCCTCGCCAGATAATCGGTGTGAGGCTCAAGGCCTGCAGCCACGGCAGAGAACTGGCGCTCGCCCAGCTCAGTCACGGCACACTCGGCCAGGCTCTGGGCATTGGCTCCTATGTAGCAGCGCACCTGCCCTACTTGGGTGGTATTTTCGCCGGCAATCTCAAAGCGCGGGCTTATCGACGTTTTCCCTATCTCCCAGTCCTCGCTGCGCCACGCCGGGCCGGCAAGGGTCTTCACCGTCTGCGCCGGACCCCACATCATGGTGCCATCGGCAAGTGCAAAATACACACGCAAACTGTAAGTCTGCCAAGGCTCCAGCCCATCGCACACCATGGTCCACTCCCGGGAGGCAGGCGGCACATCGCCCACCCTGACGCGCGGCATCATGGAGTAGTCGCGCTTGAGCGAGGCAAAATTAGCGCACCAGCCATATTCCACAATCTCGGCGCCGGCAAAGTCGACCCCGCTTATCTTCATCGTGGCGCTGTGGGCATCCACTTCCATCACCGACGATGTGAACTTCACCATGCGTATTTCACGCTCCTCGTCGATGGCGGGGCAAGCCTTGTCGCCCTCAATGTGGGCGCGGTAGAGCGCATCGCCGGTCATCTTGAAAGTGTAGGTAGAGCCGTTGGCGCCGCTCACGTCGACCCAGGTAGAGCCACCATCGGTGGAACGCTGCCACTGAATGGCCCCATAGTTCCTCGCCCCCCACTGGAGGTCGAGCACCACGGCCTGGTTGCTGCGGGCATAGGTCACGGTGCGATTTGCCGCCGAGCCAAGAGCCGCCACAGCAAGGGTTGCGATAATAAAAAACAGTGTTCTCATCTCAATTGCAATAGAATAAAAAAACGTAGCGAGTGAGTTGCAGCCATTGCAATGCTATGGCTGCTCCCCACTCACATTCTCATTACCACCCCCTGAGGAGGTAGCAGGTTATTACTTCACTACCGAGAAGCGGTAGATGCAATGGCTGGCATAGGTCTCACCCGGGCGAACCACCACCGATGGATAGTTAGCCTGATTGGGCGAGTCGGGGTAATGCTGTGTTTCCAAGCACATTGCGCCACGGTGCGGATAGGCAATACCCTTCTTTCCCTTCACCTTGCCGTTGAGGAAGTTGCCCACATAGAACTGTATTCCGGGCTCGTCGGTGAGCACCTCCATCTTTATTCCCGAGCGCTCGTCGAGCACCGAGGCAGCCACGCGAGTGATGTCGCCGCCCGTGTTAAGCACGAAGTTGTGGTCGTAGCCCATTCCATTCTTGAGCTGCTCGTCGTCGGCCTCAATCTCCTCACCCACTTTCTTGCCCTTGCGGAAGTCGAAAGCAGTGCCCTCCACTGGGCGAATCTCACCCGAAGTCATGAAAGTGCTGTCGATGGGCGTGATAGCGTCGGCATCGATAGTCACCACCTCATCGAGAATGTTGTTGCTTGGGTCTCCACTCAGGTTGAAGTAGCTGTGATTGGTGAGGTTGAGGATAGTGGGCTTGTCGGTAGTGGCCTCATAGCTAATTTCGAGGGCATTATCGTCGGTGAGCGAGTAAGTCACCTTCACGTCGACGTTGCCCGGGAAACCGGCCTCACCGTCAGGACTATGCAAGGTGAGCTCAAGGCGAGAGTTGTCGGGCTGGCTTGCAGTCCACACCGAGTGGTGGAATCCCTTTGGACCGCCGTGCAGACAGTGGCCGAAGTTGTTCTGCGGCAGCTGATAAGTAATGCTGTCGAGGGTGAAACGGCCCTGATTGATACGGTTGCCATAGCGGCCTATGAGGGCGCCGAAGTTACCGTCGATATTGATGTAGTCGGCCACCGAGTCATGGCCAAGCACCACATCCTTGAAGTTACCGTCCTTATCGGGCACCATCACCGAGACGATGCGGCCGCCATAGTTGGTCACACACACCTCCATGCCGGCCTTGTTGGTGAGCACATAGAGTGCGGTGGCCTTGCCATCCACAGTAGCCACAAAATCATTCTTATTAAGACCCGATTTCGTGAGGTCGGTATTGCCGGTGCTGCAAGCAGTGGCAAGAGCCACGGCAGCCACGGCAAAGATTGAAAGAAATTTATTCATCGCAAAAACAAAATTTTATTAATTGATTAATCATAGCTATAACAGCCATATTAGTCCCCTACCTCTTACCTAATTTACTTATTCAAAGAATTCACAATCTCCTTGTTGATTTTGCGCACGCGGTCCTCCTCCATCTTAATCACCTTGCGGTCGTAGGTGAGGAAGCCGTTCACCTCCACCTCCACGTCGGTGGTCTGAGTATATACCGCAGCCGTGAAGCCACGCTCAATAAATTTGAGCAACTCGCGACCAAATTTCACATACTCATCGGTCACCTCCTTGGCGTTCTTGAATTGCACATAGCCCCAGTTGCGGTCGGGCTGCCACAGGTGTCCCTCAAGGGCAAGACCGATGCCGCCATACTCGCCCAGCACATTGGCACGCTCGCCGTCGAAGAGATACATTGCCGGGCCGGGATAGTTGTGCAGGTCGAGAATGTCGCCGCAGTGGTAGAAGTTGCCGCCACTGGCGGGGTTCACGAGGCGCGATGGGTCGTACTGCTTGGTCCACTCGGTGATTTCGGGAGTCTTGAATTGCCCCCAAGCCTCATTGAAAGGAATCCAGGTGCAGATGCAAGGATAAGAATAGAGGCAGTCCATAATCTCCTTCCACTCCTTGCGGTAGCAAGCCTCGCTCTCGGGGCTGCGCACTATCTCCACATCGTTGAAGTACTCATGGTTCTGCCAGCGTGGGTTGCGGTCGCCGCTGGGCATATCCTGCCACACGATGATACCATTGCGGTCGCACCAGGTGTACCACGTTGCCGGCTCCACCTTGATGTGCTTGCGTATCATATTGAATCCCCAGTCCTTGGTCTTCTCCAAGTCGTACACCATTGCCTCATAGCTCGGCGCAGTGTAAAGTCCGTCGGGCCACCAGCCCTGGTCGAGCGGGCCAAACTGGAAGAGGTCCTTGCCATTGAGCTGCAGGCGCACGATGCCGTTCTGGTCGCGGCGAGTGGAGATTTTGCGCATGGCAGTGTAGCTCTTCACCTTATCCACAGCCTTGCCATCCTTGTAGATTGTCACCTCCATGTCGTAGAGGAAAGGGCTGTCGGGCGACCAGAGCTTGGGATTCTCGGGCATACGCACCTCCACAGGCTCATTGTTGATGCCGCGTGCCGAAGCCACGAGCTTGCCGCCGTCGAGAATCTTCACCTCGGCCATCACAGCGGGACACTCCACCGACTTCTGCACGGTCACAGTCACGGTGTTGGCATCCACGTTGGGCAGGATTCGGAGGTTCTCGATGTGCAGGGGAGCCACCGGCTCAAGCCACACCGTCTGCCAAATACCGGTCACCGGGGTGTACCATATACCCTCAGGATTTGCCACCTGCTTGCCGCGTGGCTGATAGCCCTTGTCGGTGGGGTCCCACACGCGCACGGTGAGCTTATTCTCTCCCTGCTTCAGAGCCTGGGTAATGTCGAAAGAGAAAGGCACAAAGCCACCGGTGTGCGAGCCCACTTTCACGTCGTTAACCCACACATCGGCCTTCCAATCCACTGCGCCAAAGTGCAGAAGCACATTCTGCTTCTTCCACTGCGAGGGCACGGTGAAAGTGCGGTTATACCACAGCTCATTCTTCTCACCTACGATCTTGCCAACGCCCGAGAGGCTCGACTCCACGCAGAAAGGCACAAGAATCTCACCGTCCCACTTCGAAGGCTGAGCCTCGCCACAGGGCTTCACGGCATAGCTCCACAGTCCATTAAGATTTTGCCAGGCAGTGCGCTCCATGATGGGGCGCGGATACTCAGGCAGCACATTGTTCACATCAATCTTCTCGGCCCACGGCGTGCGGATTTTGTTGCCGGCGGGCGCATACTGAGCCACAGCAGATGCTGAGGCAAGCAGAGAGAGCGCAAAGAGCGCAAATTTCTTTAGGTTCATAATTAGTGTTTGTGTTAGTTGTGTTAGTAAATATAATAAAATTTGTGGTCGTTCCAAAAAATCCACAGCCTACAGCTCACAGCCCAAAGCTCACTTCTCCACAATCTTGCCCTCGAGCATCATGATGGCACTGTTGTCGCGGTTGCTGCCGGAGTATTTGGCCTTAGTGATAAGCAGCCACACAGTGTCGTTATCCTTCAGGAAGAGTGAGTTATAGTAAGCTCCCGTGCCGCTTGGCAGTGGCGAGCCGCCACTGAGAGGCATACGTCCGTACTTAAAGTTATGACCGGTGTTGTCGCCCACATACACACGCGGGCGCGATGTCTGCCACACCTGACCGGTCTGGTCGCAGTGAGAAGTGATAACAATCTCACCGGTGGGAAGCTGAATGCAATAGGGAGCTCCGCCACCACCGATGGGAGTGCCCCAGCGCTCAGAGTCCTGCACGCCGTCCCAGTCGCTCTGGTCCCACTCACCGGCAAGGTCGCGGTGAATAATCACCGGCGAGGGGTTGCCACCCACACTCTCAATGATGAAAAGCACACCCTTGTTGCCCTGCTGCACCACAGCCACCGGCATACCATCGCGCTTGCCGGGATTGTAGCTGGCACGGGTGAACTCGGTCCAAGTGAGTCCGCCATCGGTGGAGCGAGAGCTCACAATCTCCTGAAACAGCGTGTTCTGCTTCTCATACCACGCAGCCTCACTCGACACCAGCAGCTCAAGCTCGCCACCGGGCAGCTGCACCACTTGCGGCTCCCAAGTGCGACCGCGGCCCACGATGATTGGGTCGCCCCAGGTGTCGCCGCCGTCGCGCGAAATGCAGGCAATCACATGGCAGTTGTTATTGGTCTCGGGCTTTCCGTTGCCCACACAGGTGAGTAAAATCCAGCCATTGGCCAGGCGCGTCATCTCGGGGTTCACAATGCGCCAGTAGTTGTTGCCAAAGGTGGTTGCCTCCTTGTCGAAGATAATCACCGGCTCGCTCCAGGTGGAGCCATTGTCGGTGCTCTTGCGCAAGTACACATTGCTCCAGTGGTCGGTTCCACGGCTGCCGTGATAGGTGAGCAGAATAGTGTTCTCATCCACGCGGCACATGCGCGGATATTCCACCTGCTGCCCCTCGGGCGAGAGCTGCACGAGCTTGCGCTCCGAGTCCCACTCAATGGCGTGGCTTGCAGGCTTCACGGTGTTATCCACCTCATAGGTTGAGTAGTCGCTCCAGGTGCGCACAGTCTTCTCGATCATCACCTCCTCGCCGTCGATAGTGCCGGTTACGCGAGCCAGATAGTCGGTGTGAGGCTCAAGGCCGGAGACCTCGGCGCTATATTTGTTGCCGCCCAGCGAGGCTACGCTATATTCGGTGAGGCTCGCCTCGTCCTTGCCCAGGAAGAATTTCAGGCCGGGATTGGCGGCATCGCTGTAGCCGGGAATTGCGAAGCGTGCGGTGATGGCCGTGGTGGATATTTTCCAGTCCTCACTGCCCCACTCCAGGCCGGCAATGGTGGTTGCGTTGCGGCTTGGGCCATACATCACCGCACCGTCGGCAGTGACGAAATAGGGGCGTATGGCGTAGGTCTGCGACGGACGCAGCCCGGTGCACTCTATCACGAAGTCGCCCTCGGGCACACTGGTGCCCACCTTGTTGCGCGGCATGAGCGTGTAGTCGCGCTGCAGTGAGCTGAAGTTGGCGCAGAAGCCATATTCCACTATCTCGGCGCCGGCAAAGTCGGCATCGGTGATTTCCATCTCGGCAGTGGTGGCTCCAACGCTCTCAATTTTGCCTGTGAACTTCACGAGGCGAATCTCGCGCTCCTCATCGATGGCCGGGCAAGCCTTGTCGCCCTCGATGTGGGCGCGATAGAGCACATTGCCGGTCATCTTGAAGCTGTAGGTGCTGCCCGTGGCGCCGGCGATGTCGGTCCAGGTAGCACCGCCGTCGGCCGACTGCTGCCACTGAATGTTGCCATAGTTGTTGCTGCCCCAGTGCAGGTCGAGCACCACCGACTGGTTGTTGCGGGCATAAGTCACCTTGCGCCCCGCTCCGGCCTGAAGCACCGCAGTGAGCGCAAATATTATAATCAAAAAGTGTTTTGTCA
Source organism: uncultured Prevotellaceae bacterium (assembly GCA_946055125.1). Taxonomy (GTDB): domain Bacteria; phylum Bacteroidota; class Bacteroidia; order Bacteroidales; family Muribaculaceae; genus CALZFJ01. The sequence goes on from CAMGFF010000046.1 coordinate 10,297, forward strand.
TTTCTTCACGATTTTTGCTGTTACTACATCACGGTTCTCAGTCACACAATTCACCACATATTCACCGGCAGGAAGCGAAGTCATATCGACCTGCGTGGCAGTGCCGGGCGCAAAGTCGCCATGAACTGCCACCAGCACGCCGGCCATACTCACCACGCACACCTGGCGCAACCGCAGCCCTGAAATGGTGAGATAGTCGGTCACGGGGTTGGGATAGAGCGCAACCATGTCGCCACCCACACCCTCCACCGATGCAGCCTGCACCGTGAAGGTGACGTGCTGCAAGCAGTCGCATGTGTCGCTGATGTAGAGGTCATACACCCCCGCCTCTTCGATGGTGAGCACCGCCTCGGTGCTTATCTCCTCGCTTCCACGGCACCAGCGGTAGGAGTAGGTGCCACTGCCGCCGGCCACAATCACGTCGCCGCCAATGGTCATCTGCGGGGCTGCAAACTCCACCGTCACCTCATTGGTCGACACCTCGAAAGGCGGGTTCTGGCTCACGGGCATGGGAATACGGGTCTGTGCGCTGAGCATCAACGATGCAGCAGCAAAAATCATCAGTATTATTTTTTTCAACATTTCGTCTTTTCTTTTGTGGTTTATGTAATCTGCATCAAGGCAAATGCCGAGAAGCAAAACTGTGCTTTTAGTAAAATATGGGTGTAAAGATACAAAAGAGATGCAAATATTCCAAAAATTG
>CAMGFF010000047.1 GCA_946055125.1 uncultured Prevotellaceae bacterium
AGCCGGAGAAAGTATTGAGATATACCTTACCATACAATTCGCCGTCGGTCATATTCACTGCGTAGGCATAGTCTTCACCCGATATTGTGGAGGTCCATATCCAGTGATTGCGCTCAATGGGGTCGTAGAATGTGACGGCAATCTTCTCAAAGCACTTGTTCAGATTGCTGCGCGGTGTGCCCATGTTGTCGTACCAATAGAACAGGTCGGGGAAGGTCCACTGGAAATGGTCGGGCGATGAAGTGTCGTCGTTGAACCCGCCAATGTAGCGAGCCACGTCGAGCCACTGTGCGAGAGTGGGCAGATACCAGCCTGTGGTGAGGCTGGCGAGCTGGCTGTAGTTGCTCTTGTCCTTGCCATGATTCACTGCTGCAATGAAAGCCTCATATTCTCCTGTGGCAAATGCTGCGGGGCGCTTGTTGCGAATGAGGTTGGTGTTGCGCAGTCCGCTCACCTCCTCATCGGCAAGCACCACGCTCTCTGCTCCGGTTTCGCCACACACGAGCTTGAAGCCGATGGCTGTTTCGTCGCGCTTGGTGTTGCTCCACGTGAGCATGTTGTTGGCTCCATACTTGGCATCAAACACCGACAGCACCGTGGCGTGTGCCACTCCGCCAAGGGCCGCCTTCTCGTCGGCGCCTATACGGTCAGGGTTGATGTTGCACACTATTCCCACCACATCGGCATTGTGCACATCCTCCACCGGAGCGTCCTTAGAGAGCAGAGAGCCATCGGAGAGGAAGAAGTCGCCGAGCTGCAAGTGGTGCTTTATCTCGCCCTTGCCGAGCTTGCGGTCGATGTTATATACATTCACCGTGCCCTCTTTCACACTTGGAGTGAAGCTCCACTCGCGCTGTGTGGGCGCCTCGCCATAGCTGCCCGAGATGGCTGCTGGGGCGGCTGCGGGATTGAGGATATAGGCATAGGTAGCATCGGCTTTTTTCTCCAGCGGCTGTGCGCCCTTGAACTCCACGTTCTTGGCCGACATCATCACATAGTCGGGGATTGCGGGCTCGTTGGTGAACACATAGCGCGTGGTGGGGAACTGCACGATGGCGAGCGCCATGCGGTGATTGAGCACGAAGTGGAGCGAGCCATCGGCGGCAGTTGTGGCCGAGGCCGTCATGAGGTCGCTGGCTGTGTAGCTCTCGTAGCTGCTCTGGTCGGCTGCCACGGGCCAGGCTGCTGCCACTGCGGCAAAGAACTGACGGGCATCGGCTGCCGTGGCATCGATGGCTGCCGGGAGGGTTTCCACATAGGGATAATAGGCAAAATAGGTGGCCTGGGTGTCGCCGGGGAAGGTGCCGGTGGGCTGCCATGTGACTTTGCCATCGGCACCAGCCACGGCCTGGAGGCAAGCGTTCTCGGCAAGGATTTGGCCATTCTTCACTGCAAAAACGCCCACGCGGTCGCCTGCGGTGAACACGGTGGTGTAGCCCGACTCCTCGGCGCGTGAGCCGGTGAATCCGGCATCTTCAATGGCGATGCTCAGTGGTGCGGTGGCTCCGGGGCGACTCTCAATGATGTCATCGCCCGAGCACGATGTGGTGGCTGCGGCAAGTGCGAGCCACGATATTGCTATGATATTTCTTATATTCTTTTTCATCGCGTAGTGTGTGTGTGGTTTTTAATTAGAATGCAAGCACGAAGCGCACGGGCTGAATGTTGGTCTTATATAACGGCTCACAGCTCACATACTTGTCGAGAATAGGCATGCAATAGTAGCAATTGGTCTGCGGGAAGATGCAGGTCATGTAATTCACGTCGCCACTTGCGGGGAAGTCGGCTTTCTCATTGTCTTTCAGAGTGCTGAGGGTTACGTTGAGCAGCGGAATGAGATTCTCGGGGTATTTCTCGAAGAATGAGAGATACTTGTCGCGCTGCCAGTTGAAACGTGTGGTGGTCACGGGATAGTACCACTCGGGATTCTCGGTGAAGTCGAGTCCGCTGAAGTTGCGTATTATGTCGAACATCTGCGCCGGTGTGGGCACATACCAGCCGGTTGTCTTTGCGTCCTTCGCCGGGCCGCCCATGTAGTTATCCACAGCACCCGAGAGGAGGTAGTTGAACACGGGATAAGTGCCGATGGCGATGCCCGAATATCGGTTGGCCACCATTTTCTCATATACCTCATATCCGCTCACCAGTGCATTGAGAGTGGGATAGAGATCCTCGGGGGTAGCACCCTCTACCACGCCAAGACCTATCTCGGTTTCATCATACTGGCCATTGTCCCAGCTTGCGAGTATCCACTGCGATGCCATCACCATGCCGTGAGGCTTGCTCACGCCCTTGGCCTTGAGGGCTGCCTTCTCGGCCTCGCCCATGCGCTCGGGGTCGGTGGTATAGACGATGCCTATCACCTTGCGCGCGGCACCGGTCACGGGGTTCACATAGGTAGGGGCGGGCTTGGGCGACTTCCACAGCACCTTGCCATTGCCGGTGCGGTCGAAGCCCTCAAAGCCTCCGTCGCTCCACGAGCCGTCGGAGTAGTAGTAGTCGCCTATCTTCACCTCGCCATAGTCAATCTCGGGGGTGGTCGATTCCACATCCACTATCTCGCCTATGGTCCAGGTGGCGCTGGGTGTGCCGGTGCGGGGCTGGAACGAGGCTATAAGTGTGCCATCGCATGCTATCTCGTAGCTGGTGCCGGGAGTGAGTCCGGCAGTGGAAATAACGAGGTGCGAATCGGCGCTGAAGTCGTGTGCAGCCTTGAAGCTGAGCACTTCATTACCTGCCGCATCATATACTCTAAGAGTGCTGCCGGCTGCTACTTCAGGAATGGTGCAGCTCACATAGTTCTGGTTGGAGCTGCGCTCCGATGGCTCGGTCACCATGCCGGCAAGTGCTGCCACAGTGCCACCATCGATGTGGAACAGCTCACCGCTATTGATGCTGCTGCCCACCACGTCGGCGCCCTGTGCCACGAGGCGACCTCCACGCACTGCCACGATTCCGGCGGTGCTGAGAGCATTGCCATAGCTCGACGTGCAATTAAGCTCGCCGCCGGCAAGGGTTATGGAGTTGGCTGCAAGAATGCCACAGCTCTGCGAGGCATTCACATTGAGGATTCCGCTGCCGGCAATGGTGAGCGAGCCGCCCACCTCCACGCAGCCTTTCTCGTTGAATCCCGCTACGGCAGCAAAGGCTGCCTGCTCGCTGAGGCTCGACGTGGTGCCCTCGCCAAGCACGAGTGTGGTGGCGGCGGTGGTGTTCACGCTGAGGGCCGCACCACCGGCTGTGGCGAGTGTAACGCCATTAAGAGCCACGGTGACTTCGGCGTCGCTGTTGATTGTGAGCGAGCCTTCGGCAGCGTTGCCACTGAGGCTATATGTTACGGGCACGGTGGCAGTGGAGGTGACGGTGACTGCCGCTCCCTGCTTCTCCACCTGCACGCCCTCGAATGCAAAGGGGTTCTTCACCGTTGCATCGCTGCCATCGAAAGCTATCTCCACTGCTGTGGCTGCCTCACCGTGGGTGAGGCGCGACACTTCGGCGCGTGGAATTGCTGTGGTGCTTCCATCCTTGCCCACTACAATGATATTGCTGCGCGTGGCATCGACGGTGATGCTGTCGGCATTCTCAATGTTCATTCCCAGGCTGATGCCATCGGTGCGGTGCAGCCACAGGGTCTCGGCTGCCCACGCCATCGACACGGCTGCTATCGCTGCCAGTGCCGCAATTGTGAGTCCCTTTCTCATTTCTTCACGAATTTAACTGCCACACGGCCGCCCTTCACGAGGTAGAGGCCTGACGGCAATGTTTGTAAATCGGCTTCGCTGCCACGGGCGGTGAGCACCGTGCGGCCGTCGGTTGCCACTACGCTCACCTCGGCTGCCCCGGCAATAGTCACGCGGTTGCCCTCAATGCTATAGCCCGCATCGCCCTTGAGTGCCTCCACACCGCCGGTGTGGTTCTGGTCGAAACGCAGCGAGCAGAAAGTGGAATAGTCGAAGGATTGTGTGCCCTGTGTGGTGGTCACTGCCACGCCTTCATCGAGAAATTGTATCTCCGTGACTTCGGAGAGTGCAATTGCAGTGTCGCCACTCACCTGACGCACATAGAGGGTATCGAATGCCGATGCCGTGGTTGCTGTGAGCGTGAGTGCTGCAACACCAATTGTCTTAACGATTGATTTCATCTGTAATAGTTTGATTATAACTCTATTAGTTTTTATTGTTTTTTCAGTTCTTGCTATTGATGGTTTGATTCATTTTTTGCATAAGCCTGATTACACACCACCCGGCTCTTTGCCACGTGATTATAATGCCGGCTACTCCCCATTAATATCATTTTGAGCCGGCACTACTTGTTTTCACAGCAAATTTACAGAAATTCTCGATATTTTGCAAAAATTGTAGCCAAAATTTAGAAAAGTGGAGCAAACAACCCTAAAATTGGGTCATTTGCTCCACTTTTGTGCATATTTATGCAGCACAACCGAAAGTGGCGGCTGCTCTGCTTATTACTTCAGGAGGCCGAAGATGAGGTTGTCGGCATTTGCTGCCTCAACAAGGAAGGTGTAGATGCAGCTGGCGATGCCTATGAGGATTATGCCCAGCGTGCACGCAGTCATTGCTATGCGCTCGCTGCATGCCGACTTGAAGGTGGGGATAATGCAATCGTCCTGACGAATGAACATTGCCTTCACCACAAGCAGGTAGTAGTAGAGCGACACGATAGTGTTGATCAACGCGATGAGCACAAGCACATAGATTGCCACCGAACCGGTCTCAAGAGCGCCAACGAAGATGAAGAACTTGCTGAAGAAGCCCGCAAACGGCGGTATGCCGGCAAGCGAGAACATGGCAAGCATCATGGTGAACGCAAGGCGTGGGTTGGTCTTGTAGAGGCCGTTGTAGTCGTCGATCGAAACCTTGCCCGAGTAGTTCTCGATGGCCGATACCACACCAAAGGCGGCAAGGTTGCTCACGATATACACAAGCACATAGAACATGAGCGATGCCAAGCCAAGCTCATTGGCCGCCACAACGCCGAGCATGATGTAGCCGGCCTGCGAAATCGACGAGAAGGCAAGGAAGCGCTTGATGTTGCGCTGGCGTATGGCGAAAAGGTTGCCAAGGGTGATGGTGAGCACGATGAGCGCATAGAGCATCCACTCCCACGCTGCCGAATAAACCGAGCCAAACACCTGCACCAAGATGATGAGGAAGGCATAGGCGGCCGCTCCCTTCGAGATTACCGAGAGGTAGCTGGTCACGGCTGTGGGCGCACCCTGATACACATCGGCGGTCCAAAGGTGGAACGGCACAAGCGACAGTTTGAAGCCCACTCCGGCAATCACAAAGGCAAGTGCGGTGATGAGAAGCACCGAGTTGCCCCCGGCAAGCACACGGGCGGCGATGTCGCCAAAATACATCGACCCTGTGAGCCCGTAGACAAACGACAGACCGAGCATGAAGATTGCCGATGAGAAGATAGCAGTGAACATATACTTGGCTGCTGCCTCGTGGCTCTCATAGCGGTTCTTGTTGAACGCCACAAGCGCGGCAAGCGGAAGCGACGCTGTCTCAAGTCCTATCACAAAGAGCAGGAAGTGACGGGCCGAAATCATGAGGTACATACCAAACAGCGTGGTGAGAAGCAACTCATAGTATTCGCCCCGGCGCACGGCCTGGAACTCGCTGTTCGACCACTTAATCGACTGCACCAGCACAATGAGCATACCAATATTGAGAATGGCCTTCATAACGAAAGTCGTTGCCGATGTTTCAAACATGCCACTGAAGGCGGTGCCACGGGCGAGCAGGAAATAGTTGGCAAGCGTGAACGCGCCAAAGAGCACACTCGTGAACACGGGAAGTGCGCCAAGGCTCTTTTTCGGCATAAAGGTGTCGAAAAGGAACACTAACAAGAACACGACGAGCAGTCCAAGCTCTTGTGGCATCATTAAAAATTGAGAATAATCCATATTTCTACTGTTTTTTCTTTTTTCAGTTTTCAACACTTATGCGCCTATCACGCAAACAATTTCATAATCGGGTCGGCGGCCTCGGTGATGATGTTGCTGAAGAAATTCGGGAAGCAACCTATGGCTGCCACGGCGAGTATCAGCGTCACCACTGCGAAGCGCTCGTGCCACTCGGCATCGGTGAGGGTCTTGTGGTGCTCATCTTGCACGGCTCCAAAGAGGATCTTGCCCACCACGCGAAGAATGTAGACGGCGGTAATCACAATGGAGCAGCAAGCCATCACCGTGAACACGCGGTGGAACATGTCGGCGTGCTGGAACGAGCCCACGAAGATGGTCATCTCGGCCACGAAACCGCTAAGGCCGGGAAGTCCGAGCGATGCCATACCGGCTACCACATATCCCACTCCAAGGAATGGCATAATCTGCATGAGGCCTCCCATCTTGCGAATGTCGCGAGTGTGGGTGCGGCCGTAAATCATACCGATGAGCGCAAAGAAGAGGGCTGTCATCAAGCCGTGGGAGAGCATCTGGAGCACTGCACCGGTCATTGCGGTGGTGTTGAGCATGAGGATTGCGAAGAGCACCATGCCGCAGTGGCTCACAGATGAGTAGGCGTTGATATACTTGAGGTCGGTCTGCACGCAAGCACTGAAGGCGCCATACACCACGCTGATGCCGGTGAGCACAAGGAATATCCACGAAAGCTCCTGGGTGGCCCAGGGCATGAGGAAGATGGCAATGCGGAAGCAGCCATAGCCTCCCAGCTTCATGAGCACGCCGGCGTGGAGCATCGACACCGCAGTGGGGGCCGAGGCATGTCCATCGGGCGACCATGTGTGGAATGGGAACATCGCGCCAAGCACTCCGAAGCCCACAAAGGTCATCGGGAAGAGGTAATACTGCCACTCGTGCGGTATGGCGTTGTTCTCGGCTATCTCAAGTATGTTCATCGTGAGCTGTCCGCCCTCGGGCGCCGAGTGGAAGTAGATTCCTATGAGGCCAAGCATGAGGAATGCCGAGCCTCCCATGAGCATGAGGGTGAGCTTCATTGCCGAGTAGTTCTTGTTGCCGCTGCCCCACACACCGATTAGCAGGTACATTGGGATAAGAGCCACCTCATAGAACATGAACATAGTGAACATGTCGATTGAGATGAAGAAGCCAAACACTCCCGTGGAGAGCAGGCAGAACCACATGAAATATTCTTTGGTGAGTGGCTTGAGATTCCACGACGCAAACACGCCGGCAAACACGATGAATGCCGAGAGAACTATCATAACCACCGAAATGCCGTCGACACCAAGCGCAAGGTTGATGTTGAGCGGAGCAAACCAAGTCCACGAGCCGGTGAAGAGCATGGGCGACACATCGCCTGCCGCTCTCAGCGACAAGAATTCAATCACAAGATATGCAGCAAGTGCCATCAGGGCTGTCGCACCTGTCACGGCCACGGCTCTCACTTGCTTCACGCTTTTGCTCAAAGCGAGGCCACCAAGCATGAGCAGTGGCACTATTACGAAGTAAATTAATATATTAGACCAAATCATAATCTTTGTATATTCGTTTTATTGAACCGTCGTGACGATTAGATTAAACAAATGATTGACACTGCTGCAAGGATGGCCGCGCCAAGGATATACACCAACACATAGCCCTGAATAGTGCCTCCCTGAAGCTTGCGCACGGCGTAGGATGCCGAGTTGGTGACATTGGCAAGCAGGTCGAAGGTGCCGTCGATGATGCGGCGGTCAAACCATGCTATCGGGCGGCTGATGCAGGCAAAGATAATCTTGTGGGTGATAAACTGGTAGAGCTCGTCCATGTAGAAGCGCTTGTAGGCTGCTGTCCACAGGCCACGGCAAGCGTCGGCCATCTTGGTGGGCACGGGGTTCTCCTTGTAGTAGAGCACGGTGGCAAGTGCTATGGCTGCCACGGCTATCACGGTGCTGGTGCCTGCCACTGCCCAAACGATTTGGGTGTGCAGTACCCCACGGTTCCAGGTCACAAGGTCGCCAAAGGGCACGAAACCTGCCACTATCGACACTAAAGAGAGGAAGATGAGCGGGAAGGTCATCGTCATCGGCGCCTCGTGCGGGGTGTGGTGTCCGTAGTCGGGGTTGTTCCACCAGAATATCTTGTAGTAGAGGCGGAACATATAGAAGGCGGTCATTCCGGCAACGGCCGACAGCCAGATGCCCCACACGGGGCTGTTGGCGTAGGCTGCCACAAGAATCTCATCCTTACTGAAGAAGCCCGCAAACGGCCATATTCCCGATATTGCCAAGCAACCGATGAGGAAGGCTATGTTGCAGATGGGCATATACTTGCGAAGTCCGCCCATCTTGCTCATCTCATTGGAGTGAACGGCATGGATAATTGCACCGGCGCAAAGGAAGAGCAGGGCCTTGAACATTGCGTGGGTGAAGAGGTGGAACATAGAAGCCATGTAGCCCACTCCCTCGTGAAGCTCCGGACGTGCCACGCCGAGCGAGGTTATCATGAAGGCTATCTGCGATATGGTGGAGAATGCAAGCACGCGCTTGATGTCGCTCTGCACGCATGCCACGGCTGCCGCATAGAGCGCGGTGACGCAGCCTATCACGGTGATAACCGTCATCGTGCCCTCCTCAAGGCAATACACCGGAAAGAGGCGTGCCACGAGATACACACCTGCCACCACCATGGTTGCGGCATGGATAAGGGCTGAAACCGGTGTCGGGCCCTCCATTGCGTCGGGGAGCCAGATGTGCAGCGGGAACATTGCCGACTTACCGGCACCTCCCATGAAGATGAGCGTGAGCGCCCATGCCATCACCGAGCAGCCCATGAAGGTGGCTCCTCCGGCACTCGTAATGGCAGCGCTGGGATTGCTGGTGAGCGTAACGAAGTCGAATGTCTTGGTGTAGAACGAGAGAATGAGAATACCGAGCAGGAAGCCGAGGTCGGCGAAGCGGGTCACGATAAATGCCTTCTTCGATGCCGATACGGCTGCCGGCAGCGTGTAGTAGAATCCAATCAGCAAGTACGACGACACTCCCACAAGCTCCCAGAAGATGTACATCTGGAAGATGTTGGTGGCCACCACAAGGCCAAGCATGGAGAAGGTGAAGAGCGACAAGAACGCATAGTAGCGCTGGAAGCCCTTCTCACCATCCATGTAGCCAAGGCTATAGATGTGCACCATGAGCGACACCGTGGTAATCACGATGAGCATCATCGCCGAAATCGGGTCTAAGAGTATTCCTAACTTAATCACAAGATTCTCAGTGAACTGAAGCCAGGTGATGTCGAGTACCTCAAGCTGCTGGCGCACGCCATCAACTATCTGGCCCTGACTCGTGCCGAAGAAATAGGTGAGCGCCGAGGCATAGGCGATGAGAGTGGTCACTCCCATGGCACATGTGCCCAGCAATCCTGCTGTCTTCTTACTCAGCTTCACCCCTACGATGCCCAGAAACAGGAACATCACTATGGGGATAATCAATACGGCTACTGTATATGACAATTCCATAAGTCTTAAAATTTCATTTTGGTGAGTTCACGTATATCGACTTTCTTGACTGCACGGAACACATTGATCACAATGGCTATGGCAAGTGCGGTCTCTGCGGCTGCGATACCTATGGCAAAGAGAGTGAACATCATGCCCTCCATCTGCCCCGGGAACAAGTAACGGTTAAACACTGTGAAATTGATATCCACCGAGTTGAGCATCAGCTCAAGCGATATCAATATCGCTATCATATTCTTGCGGGTGATGAACCCATACACTCCACAGCCAAACATGATGAGGCTGGGAATCAAATACATCAACATTGTTATTTCCATATCTCCTTCTTATCTTTTACGGGCTATAACAACGCCACCGATGATACATGCCAACAACAGAATGCTTATCGCCTCGAAAGGAAGCAGATAGCCCCACTTGTCGGTGCTCAGAAGTGCATGGCCTATGCGCGTGATATCGACATTGAGGTTGCTCGACATCTCGCGGCCAAGGAATGCTCCATAGCTGAGCAATGAATAGCCACTCAGTGCCACGCCGGCTACGGCGGCACTTATTCCCATCCACTTCTTGTGTGTGGTGAGAGGCTCGGAATTGTTGCCGGGGCGGCTCGTGAGCAAAATCGAGAACACAAACAGCACCATAATGCCTCCCGCATACACAGCTATCTGCACAGCGCCAAGAAACTCATATCCCAACTGGAAATAAATTCCCGCCGTGGCAAACAGCACGAAAAGCAAATATGTGGCCGAGCGCAGGATTTTGCGCGAAGTCACCGTCAGCACCGAGAACACGATAATTGCAAGCGCAATTATGAAATACATTAAAATATTTCCTACTGAATCCATATTATTTATTTGTTTTTTATTTTTTTCGCTTTAATGATTGTTTCGGTATTGAAAAGCCATCGTGCCTCTCCGCTCCCTCTGCCCTATTTGCAGGGGTTCATGTTGGTAGCAGGATTGTCGCGCTGCTGGCTCTCAACCGATATTAGGTGTTTCGTTATGCGGCCGCTCCCCTGTTTACTTTGTCTCAGTGGTGGGCTGAGTGGCTGGCTTGGGTGCGGGTGCCGGCTCCTCCTTCTCGGGGAGGTAGTTGAGCTGCTTCACCAGCTTGTCGCGCGTGAACACAGCCTGCTCAAAGTCGTTGCTGAACTCAATGGCGTGGGAGGCGCACGACGTCACGCACAACTGGCAGAACGTGCAGCTGCCAAGGTCGTACATGTATTTCACCAGTTTCTTGCGTTTCTTCCCGTCGGGCAGCTCCACCATCTTCGACTCGATGTGGATTGTGCCATTCGGGCAGTTCATTTGACATAGTCCACAAGCGATGCACTTATGATTTCCCTCTGAATCATAAACAAATTTCAATGTGGCCCTGAATCGCTCGGGAATGTCAAGTGTTTCGCGGTTTTCGGGATACTGTTTCGTAATCTTAGGTGTAACAAGCTCCTTACCCGTAACTTGCATACCCTGTACGAGGCTCCATGCCCCATTAAAGAGTGACGAGAAATAATC
>CAMGFF010000048.1 GCA_946055125.1 uncultured Prevotellaceae bacterium
TTCAAAAAAAGAAAGTACATTCAAGTTTTTTTAAGTATATTTGCCGCAAAATATTAACCAACTAAAACGTAAAAGATATGAGAACTATTAAGAGTGTTTTGTGCGCTTTGATTGCTGTGTGCTTATTGAGCGCATGTGGAGGTTCGAAAAATGCCACTTTAGGCTCAACCTCAAAGAAAACTAAAATCGAGCTCGACGAATGTCAGCAATACGCCATGGCTAAGCCCGACATCAGAGCCTGGGGCGAGGGCGTATCGTTCAATTTCTCAAAGGCTTCCAATCTCGCCGAGCTGCAGGCCCGCGCCAAGATGGCCCGCGCCATCGAGTCGAAAGTGAAAGACGCTATGCAGAACTCCGGCCTCACCTACACTAAAGCCTCAACCAACGGCGTGCAGGGCGCCATGGCCAACGATGAGGGCGCAAAGCAGAACGAGGAGCAGACTTCTATCGCAAACCAGGTGATCAAGAGCACTGCCGTGGTGAAGACCTCACAATATGCCCAGCAAGACGGAACCTACCAGGTGTTTGTGTGCGTTGAGTATCGCGAGGGCGTGTCGAAGATGGCCGAGGAAATCACAAATCTCGTGCAGCAGCAGGTGAGCGACGAAGAGAGGCTGAAGATGAACTTCGAGTTTGAGAAATTCCGCAAGCAAATCGAGGAGGAACTGAAAAAATCGTCAGGAAATGAATAATGCCTTATGCCGGCGTGTCGTAGCAGCATTGTTGCTCTTTGCCCCCACATGGTCGGTGTTGGCTCAAACCATCGAAGAAATACGCTCCAGCAGCGCCTACTACAGCGCTGAGGGCAGCGGTGTGACCGAGAATGAGGCCTGCCAGGAGGCTCTCGCCAATATCTCCCGGCAAATCAGCGTGAGCATAACCTCGAAGCAGCACGCCAGCTCCACCGAGTCGACTGCCGGCGGCAACAGGTCGATTGAGTCGTCGTCGAGCGAGTCAAACAGCTCTTTCTCTTTCGCCTCTTTCCAGAATGTGGAGCAGCGCGTGCTGAGCCCCGAGCCCAATGCCCGCGTATTCTGCTGGATCCCTAAAAGCGAGGTGGCCCGAATCACCAACCTGCGCAAGCAGAAGATTATCGACTATGTGGCCACCGGGCGTATCGCCGAGCGCAAGCTGCAAATCGACGACGCTCTCCGCAATTACTACTGGGCTCTCATGCTCACCCACGGGCTGCCCCCGGGCGAGTCGGTGGAGTGCGACTTCGATGGCTCCAGCCAAAACTGCGCCACCTATCTGCCTCTCAAAATCAAGTCGGTGATTGCTCACACAAAGGTGTTCTTCGACGACTACTACACCACCGACGAGCGTTACTTCACCAAACTGCGTTTCACCTACGACGGAAACGATGTGGCAAGCCTCCAGCTCCGCAACTACAACGACGGGCAAAGCTGGCCGGGCCCCGTGTTTGTGAAAAACGGAGTCTGCGAGCTCGACCTGGTATCGCTTCCCTCCGACAACAAGCTGCATGTGAACATTGAGTATGCCTTCGCCAACGATGCCCAGGCGGCCGACGTCGACCTCCGCGCCATCTACTCCTCGGTGAAGCCGCTCACGTTTAATTCCACAATCGACATCCCGGTGAAGGTGAACATGAAGAAGAACACCGTGGCCGCCGAGAAAAAGGCCGCCAATGGCTGCTCTGCTTTCGTCGCACCCGCAACCGCCGCTCAATTAGCCTCCGTAAAGACCGAGCCCACCACCCAACGCGAGCGCATCGCCCTCAACGAGGTGAGCGAGAACTCAGCCTACCTCGATGCTATGAGGTTGGTGGAACGTGCCATCAACGAACGGAAACCCGAGCTGGCTTTCAGCGTGTTCACCCCCGATGGCTACAAGCTCTTCGAGATGCTCTTCAAGAATGGCACGGTTTCTCTCAGGGGCAAGAAGCAGGACTATTCATTCGTCCACGCCCACAACCAGGTTCTCGCCCGATACTGCAACGTGTCGTTGAGATTCCGGAACGGCACCAAATTCACCGAGAGTCTCGTATTCCGCTTCAACGACAGCGATGGCAAAATCAATTCCCTTGCCTTTTCCCTCACCAAAAAAGCCGAGGACGACATCTTCAATGCCGCCTCAAGCTGGACCGAGGTGTCGCGCTACACTATCCTCCAGTTCATGGAGGATTACCAGACGGCTTTCGCCCTGAAACGCCTCGACTACATCGACCTCATCTACTCCGACAGCGCTCTTATTATCACCGGAGCAATGCTGAAGCCTGTGAAAACGCAGCGACTCACTCACTATCCCGAGAACCGCGAGATAAGTTTCAACAGCAACGACAAAAACGTGCGCTACACGGTGCAGAACAAGCGGCAATACTTGAGGAACCTCACCAACTGCTTCAAGAACAACGAGTTTGTGCACCTCACTTTCGAGGATAATAAGACCAAGGTGGTCAACGCCACCGGCGTGCCTGTGGGCTCGGCTTTTGCCATCCAAATCAGGCAAATCTACCGCTCCTCGACCTACAACGACACCGGCTACCTCACGCTCTACCTCGACACGTCGCTCAAGGACCCCGTAATCGTCGTGAGATTCTGGCAGCCCGACCGCACCGACATCGTGTCGATCGATGAGTTCATGAACAAATTCTCTTTCTAATCTTTCTATTTGTATAATCTCACAAATCTTTTCCCCTCTGTTTTTATGAAAAAATATTTCTTCCTCATAGTCGCCTCTCTTTGCTCTTTGCTCGTGGGCGCACAATCGGCTTCTCAGCTCAATCTTCACGATTTCGCAGAGTCGAAAACCGGTGTCGGCACCCAAAGCCTGCTCTCGCAGATTCGCGCCGTCAACTGGCCTAAGGACATCGACGGCGACCAGGACTGCGCCCTCATTCGCATCACTTTTGAGAACATGACTGCCGACGATGCCAACGACGTAACCCTCAAGTTAAGCAACAGCTCCGGCCTCAAGGAAAAGCGAATCCCCGTAAATGCCGGCAGTCAGAACATTATCTGGTACTTCGTCAACCCCACAAGCAGCACTTTCATCGAAGCCGTGCTCAGCAAGTATGGCACCAGCAACCGCCTCAGCAACATCAAGCTCGAACCCAAGCACACCTACGATGTCGTGCTCACCAACAAAAAGACGCACTCCATAAGCATCACCACCAATCCTCCCGGTTTCGATGTGATGCTCGAGAATGGCCAGCGTGCAGTCACCCCGGCCACCATCACCGGTGTCGCCCCGGGCATGCACACCCTAAAAATAAGCAAAAACGGGAGCCTCAAGAAGTCGGTCGACATCGAAGTGTCGGAAATGAGCGTGAACTTCAGCTACGACCTCCGCGAGACCAAGCAGGTGCGTTTCGTCAGCGACCCCTCAAATGCCCTGCTGCTCATCGACGGCAAGGAGATGGGCGAGACGCCAATCACCCTAACTCTGCCCTACGACAGCTACAACGTGGAGGCCGTTATCTCCCCTCTGGAGCGCGACAGCAAAGCCATCACCATCGACGCTCTCTCGCCCAACGAAATCCAGCTTGAGCCTATTCAGAAAAAGACCTTCGAGGTCTATGCCATGTACAACGGGCGCAAAGTCGACGCCGACCTCTACATCAACGGCAAGCGCGAGCCGGTCACTCAGTCGTCCTACAGCATCACCCGCCCCATAGGCAAGACCTACAACATGACCATGACCTACTATGGCAACAGCAAGTCGCGCAAGATTCACGTCACTAAAGACATGAGCATAGAGCAGGAGTTCAAAATCAATGCCCGAAACTCCATCAATTGGCCCTGGCAGCGCGAGTACCAGCCTGCTCCGGTAGGTATCAACTTCGGATATGTGAGGAAGCATATGGTCACTCAGGGAAATGGCACTAAATTTTCAGAGAATGGCGTGTGGGACGACGGTAAGGATAAGTGGCTCAATGGCCTGGAGTGCGGCGTGCACTTCCAGCCTTGCCTCTCGTGGGGCCTCGGCTTCTACTCGGCCCTCAACATGCAGATTTTCCTCTCTTCGGGTGAGCTCGGTGACTACGACGAATTTCAGGAATATGTCCTCAATATCCCCGTGCACGCACTCTTCCGCCTCCCTGTTGGCGAGAAATACGCAATATGGCTGCACGGCGGCCTTGGTTTCGACATCAGCTTGTGGGGTGCCTACACCGACTCCGACAACTACTATGAGGACTACACCGATTTCTATGGCGAGGACGCTTTCCCCAAGCGCTTCAACATGACTGCCGACATTGGCTTCAACCTCCGCCTCAACCGCCTCTTGCTCTCGGCCCAGTTCTCCAAGGGCCTCATCGACCATGGTTCCTACCACAGCATTTCTGAGGACTACAAGACCAAGGTCAACAAGATGTCTTTCTCTATTTCCTATCTATTTAGCTCCGGTGAATAATGCGTTATCACAAAGTTCTATTAGCAGGCCTGTGTGCCATGGCTCTGCCTACGGCCATGGCACAAGACTCTTTTGAGGAATTCAAGCTGAAAAACGAATCGGAGTTCAGCCGGTTCAAGCAGCAGCACGACGATGACTTCGAAGCTTTCCGCAGGCGCATCAACGAGGAGTATGCCGAGTTTCTCAGCCGCTCCTGGGATGAGGTTATGCGGCGTGACCCTATCAAGCCGCCTAAAGAGGACGTGAAACCCGTGCCGCCCGTGGTCTTCGATGAGAAGAAGAACAAAAAGAAGCCGGTGAAGAGCAAGCCCACGCCCATCAAGGAGGTTATCGAGCCGCCTAAGCCCAAGCCGCAGCCGCAACCGGTGACCCCGGTGCAGCCCAAGCCCGACCCGGCTCCGGTCGCAACCATGCAGTTCTCAATCTATGGCACTGACATGGCCGTGCGGTGCGACGCTTCCATGCAATTCCGCTTGCACTCATGCAGCGAGAGCGATATTTCTCGCGCTTGGACCGAAATCTCCAATTCTCCCTTGGCCGAGACTCTGCTCGCCGACTGCATCGCGCTGCGCTCCGAGCACCGCCTCTGCGACTGGGCCTACCTCATGACGCTCAAGCAACTGAGCGAGAAGTTCTTCAATGGCAAGTGCAACGAGGCCGTCCTCCTCACGGCTTGGCTCTATTGCCAGTCGGGCTACGCTATGCGCCTCGGCACGTTTAGCAACCGGCTCTACCTCTTGTATGCCAGCGACTACGTTATCTTGAATGCCATCTACTTCACAATCGATGGCCTGAAATATTACCCTCTCGACTGCAACTGCGAGAAGCTTTTCATCTGCAATGCCGCTTTCCCGCAGGAGAAGACTATGTCGCTCGCTATCAGGCAGAACCAGGCGCTCTCGCCTTCTTCGTCGTCGCCTCGGCAGCTTAGCTCAAAGCGCTATCCTGATATGAAAGCCGCCGTCGCTACCGACAAGAACCTGATCTCGGCTTTCAACAACTACCCTACCGGCTTCCTCAGTGGCGATGTGTGCACGCGCTGGGCCGTCTACGCCAACACGCCGCTCAGCCCCACGGCTGTCAATTCGCTCTATCCATCGCTCAGGAAAAGCATAGCCGGACTCAGCACTCTCGACGCCGTGCAACGAATCCTCAACTTCGTGCAGACGGCTTTCGTCTATGAGTACGACGACAAGGTGTGGGGCGGCGACCGCGCTTTCTTTGCCGATGAGTCGCTCTATTACCCCTATTGCGACTGCGAGGATCGCTCTATTCTCTTCTCCCGCATTGTGCGCGACTTGCTGGGGCTGAAGGTGCTCCTCGTGTATTACCCCGGTCATCTTGCCACTGCCGTCAATTTCCCCTCGCAGGTGGCGGGCGACTACATCAGCCTCCGTGGAGAGAAGTATGTGATTTGCGACCCAACCTACATCGGCGCTTCGGTGGGCGCTACAATGCCCGATATGAACAACGCCGCCGCCAAGGTCATACTCCTTGAATAAGCTGTAGCCCCCTTTCCGGGCTCTTTTATTCGCATAAATTACCACATATCCCGGCAGAAGCAAATTGAAAAACGATGGTTTTTCTTTTTGTTTCTGCCTCATTTGTTGTAACTTTGCAAAAAATTTGCATATACACACACTATATTATGAGGCAAAAGAGTAATCATAGCAATACACGTCGCGGCTCGCGCCCCGATAACATTCGCACCTGGAAAATCGACGCTCCCGGCACTCTCCTCGAGGTGGCTCAGCGCATTCTCACTGACCACACTCCCACCAAGGTGAAGTCGATGATGCGCCACCACCAGCTGGCGGTCAACGGAATGCCCACCTCGCAATTCGACTTCGAGGTGAAGGCCGGCGATGAGTTTGCGGTGAATTTCGACCAGTCGTTCCGCGTGTTCAAGCACCCGAGGATTCAGCTGGTGTATGAGGACAAGGACGTGCTGGTCATCAACAAGGGATATGGCGTGCTGTCGATGGGCACCGACTCGGTGAAGACCGGCACCGCCTACTCGGTGATGCGCGAATATGTGAAGTATCACAATCCCCGTGCTCAGGTCTTTATCGTGCACCGCCTCGACCGCGACACATCGGGCCTGATGATGCTCGCCAAGAGCCGCGAGGCTAAGGACGCAATGCAGCACAACTGGAACAACATGGTGCTCAGCCGCAAGTATGTGGCTGTGGTCGAGGGCATGGTGGAGCAGCAGGAGGGCGTGGTGCGCAGCTACCTCGCCGAGAACTCGCAATTTGAGGTATATTCCACCGACGATGCCTCTAAGGGACAGCTCGCCGTGACGCGCTGGCGACGCCTTGCTGCTGCCGGTGGCTACTCGCTCATGGAGATTGAGCTGGACACCGGCCGCAAGAACCAAATCCGCGTGCACATGAAGGACCTGGGGCACCCCATCGTGGGCGACCGCAAGTATGGCGCTCAGAGCAGCCCCATTCACCGCCTCGCGCTCCACGCGCTGTCGCTGCGATTCGTGCACCCAATCACCCGCCACGACATGAACTTCACCACCCCCATCCCCTCGCGCTTCCGCTCCCTCCTCTCTCGCCGCGAGGCCGAGGAGGAATAGCCTAATCAACCGTCAGAATTCCCTAATTATATCATCGAGAGTGATTTTCTTTCGATGATATTCTTTTTTTATTATTTTTTTACTACCTTTGCCATTGTAATGGCTGTTTTTGCATCATAATGCAATTCTCACTCTGCATTTGGGGCGAATTAATCTTCGTGTGACGATGGAATACAACTTAACCAAACAATAATAAGAATTAAACTTGTAGAACTTTTATGAAACGTTTTCTACTCCCCATTCTGGGAATCCTGGCAAGCTGTGTGCTGGCTATGGCTGTGGGTAGCTCGGCTTCCTCTCCCATTCCCGCCTCGCAGCCGGTGAGCGGCTCACACGCCGCTAATCTCAAGGCTTCGCTCGCCGATTTTGCGGGCGAGGGCACCGAGGCTTCGCCCTATCTCATTCAGTCGAAGGACGACCTTATCCGCCTCTCTCAACTCTCGTGCACCGACAATCCCGCCGACCTCCCCGACTATGGAGGCTCGCTCAGCTCCTTTGCCGGCACCTACTTCAAGATGACTGCCGACATCGACCTGGAGTATGACGAGAATTTCCGTGGCATATCGAGCACTACCAACAGCACCGTGTATGCCAAAATCAAGTTCCAGGGCATCTTCGATGGCGACGGCCATGCCGTGAAGCGCATGAAGGTGGGCACGGTGTCGTGGGGCACTCGTCCTGAGGATTCTTCCACCGGCCTTGGCGTGCTCAATAATGCCTCCTCGAAGGCGCAGGCCGCTCTCTTCGGCGTGCTTGGCGATGGCGCCGTGGTGAAGAATGTGGTGATTGCCGCCGACTGCCAAATCGAGGGCACCAACTTCGTAGCCGGTGTGGTGGGCGACGGTGGCAAGAGCGGTGCTACCATTGAGAATTGCCGCAACTATGCCCCGGTGACCGGATATGGCCAGAATGTGGGCGGAATTGTGGGCTACCAGAATGGCGCCACCGTGCGCGGCTGCTATAATGCCGGAGCCATCACCTCGGGCATTTTCTATGCCGGCGGTATCGCGGGCCAGGCTTTAGGCACAATTGAGAATTGCATGAATGTGGCCGACGTGCGCGTCATCACCATCTCGCAGGAGAGCTGCCCATGGCTCGCCGGCGGTATCGTGGGACGCACCACAAAGACCGTCACCGACTGTGTCAACTTTGGCGCAGTCACCGGCGTGAAGAGCATTGGCGGTATCGCGGGCCAGACATCGAAGCCTATCAACAACTGCATCAACCTCGGCATTGTGGCCGGCGAGGAGAATGTGGGCGAGGTGGCCGGCGATGCCTCGGGCCTGGGTTTCGGCCAGGGATTTGGCAACTGCCTCTTCGATGCACAGCTCACCACCTTGCTCGCCGTGGGCACCGGCTCGGCTTCGGGCACCGAGGGCAAGGCTACCGCGGCTCTCACCTCGGGTGAGGCTCTGAGCGGCTTCAGCGCCGATAAGTGGCAATTCGAGGCCGGCAGCTATCCCGTGCTTGCCGCTTTTGCCCAGGAGGACGGCGCTGTGAAGATGCGCCAAATTGTCCTCTCGCTCGCCGAGGGCGAGACTGTGGGCAATGTGATGACCGACGCATCCCTGAGTGCCGCCGATGGCCTGGTGTGGAGCCTCAATGAGGGCGCAGCATTCAGCATCGCCGGCAGCACTCTCAAGGCGCCCGCCGGCCGCACCGAGTCGCCCGATGTGCTCACCGCCACTTTTGGCGATTTCTCCAAGAAAATATCAATAGCCAAGACCGATGAGTCGGCCGCCGGCCCGTTTGAGGGCGAGGGCACCGAGGAGTCGCCTTATCTTATCAAGACGAAGCAGGACCTCATCACCCTCTCCAAGCTCACTTGCGCCGAGAATGCGTCACAGCTTGCCACTATCGACACTTTTGCCGGCAAGTTCTTCAAGATGACTGCCGACATCGACCTGGAATACGACGAGGAGTTTATCGGCATCTCGGTGAGCTCGCAGTTCTCTTATAGCCCCAATGTGGTGTTTGCCGGCACTTTCGATGGCGACGGACACCTGATTAAGCGCATGAAGATGGGCGGCGTGGCTTGGACGGTGCGCCCCGAGGACGCTCCCGACGGACTGGGCACCCCCGACACCGAGGCCTCACGCCAGTATTACTACCGCTCGTTCATAGGCCGACTGGGCGGAACCGTGAAGAACCTATCTATCGCCGCCGACTGCAAGATTGAGGGCTACACCTCGCTTGGCGGCATTGTGAGCGTGATGAATAGCGGCTCGCTCGTGGAGAATTGCCGCAACTATGCCGATGTGCTCGCCTGGAGCACTCTCGTGGGTGGTATCGCCGCCGATGTGAACGAGGGCGCCACTATCCGCAATTGCTACAACGAGGGCAATATCACCACTGCCATAATGGTGGCAGGTGGTATCGCCGGACGCCTCGCCGGAACCATTGAGCTGTGTGCAAATGCCGGCGACGTGAAGGCCCTGGGCCTCACCTCGGTGGTGAATGAGGAGGTTAACTTCGACATGCTCATGGACGTGGGCGGAATTGTGGGCAACGGTACGCCCAACACCTCCACCGCCAAACTTATCAACTGCTTGAATGCCGGAACCATTGAGGGCTCTAAGAATATCGGTGGCCTCTCGGGTACCGACGTGACAATGACTTCGTGCGTGAACTATGGTATCGTGAATGGCGCGTTGATTAATTTCACCGGCACTGCCTGTGGCACCAACACCGGCAAGCCTAAGGAAGATGTGTACTACGACGGACAGACTTCGGTGGCTGGCGGCGTGGCCAACAGCAACAGAGTGAGCGGCGCCTACGTAACCGGCACATCGCTCATGGTGAATGGCTTCCCCATGATTGGCCTGGCTCCGGTCAACTGGAAGTTTGATGCCAATATGTACCCCACCCTCGTGCAGTTTGCCGACGAGCCTAAGCTCTACGACGCTCGCCGCATTATCACCTATGTGGCCGACGACTGCACCGTGGCCAATGTGCTCACCTACATCATCTGCTACAATGTTGATGGTTTCACCTATGGGCTGCGCGACGGCTCACAGTTCACCATGTATGGCTACTCGGTGATGGCTCCCTCGAAATATTCGTTCAACAACATTGCCGACACTCTCGTGGTCACTACGCCCCACCTGGTGCGCCCGGTGTATATCTTCAAGAAGTCGCAGCTCTCGCTCACCGGCTCGGGCACCGAGAAGAATCCGTTCCTCATCAAGAACCTCGAGGACTGGGTGTCGCTTGCCAATTTCTCCAACAACAGCGAGGAGACTTTTGAGGGCATGTACATCAAACTTCAATACAATGTGAATTTCAACAACCAGCAGCTCCCCACGCTGTGGAGCAAGCCGTCGGTGCCGTTCCAGGGCACTTTCGAGGGCAACAACCGCACGCTTGCCAATATCCTCACACCGTCGGCCTACGTTGAGTCGTCGGGCGTGTTTGGCTACATTGGCGACAAGGGCGTGGTGCGCAACCTCACGGCACAGGGCTCGGTGTCGACTTCGCACGCCGTGGCCGGTGGTATCGTGGGCACGCTCTCGGGCAAGCTCGAGAATTGTGTGAGTGAAATCAACCTCGCCTCTACCGCCGATGTGGTGGGTGGTGTGGCCGGACGTGCATTGCCGGGCGCTCAGCTCGCGTGCTGCCTCAACATAGGCACAGTGAGCGGAGCCAATACCGTGGCCGGCGTGGTGGCCGAGGCTGCCGAGGCCGGCGTGACGCTCACCGAGTGCGCCAATATGGGCGCAGTGACTGCCACCGGCAATGTGGCAGGCGGAATTTCGGCCAAGTCGGCCGCTGCTTTCACCGATTGCTACAATGTGGGCGATGTGGCTGCCGCCTCGCAGGCTGCCGGACTGGTGGCTGTGCCTGTGGCGGGAAGCACCTCGCTGCTCCGCGCCTATAATGCCGCTGCCGTCACTGCCGCCGATGGCGTGAGCGGCGCTGTAGTGGCTGTCGATATTACCAATTCAGCCATGTGGAACGAGGGCAACAGCGCCGCC
>CAMGFF010000049.1 GCA_946055125.1 uncultured Prevotellaceae bacterium
TTTATATGAAAACAGGCTGAGGGTGTTGTGGGAATGGGAAAAAATTACTACCTTTGCGGCGCTTTTTATGACAACTCCCGTGTGATGGGAAATTAAGGAGCAAAACACTTAATTTTTAGTAACACAAAACAAAACAAAAGAATGAAGACATTTCAACTGACAGCCGAGCCCCGCACAGAGCTCGGAAAGAAGGCCAGCAAGGCACTTCGCAAAGAAGAGAAAATTCCTGTAGTGCTCAACGGTGGCAAGCTCGTGGATCTCCCTTTCACAGGAACACTCGAGGCAGGCGAGAAGGTAGTGGAGCTTTGCAACAACAAGGGTATCATAGCTACCGACCTCACTGTGACCGCCGATGCAGTGCGCAAGCTCATCTATAGCCCCGATATTTTTGCAATTGAGCTCACAGTGAACGGCGTGAAGAAGAACGCCGTGCTGAAGGACCTCCAGTTCCACCCTGTAACCGACAAGGTTCTTCACATCGACCTGCTTGAGGTGAACGAGGAGAAGCCCGTGGTGATGGAAGTGCCCGTGAAGCTCGAGGGTCACGCCGAGGGTGTGAAGGCCGGTGGTAAGCTGGTGCTCTCGATGAAGAAGCTCAAGGTGCGTGCTATCTACACCAACATTCCCGAGCGCATCGTGGTGAACGTTGACGACATCAAGCTCGGCCAGACCAAGAAGGTGGGCGACCTCCACTATGAGGGTCTTGAGCTTGTGAATGCCAAGAATGCAGTGGTATGTGCAGTGCAGCTCACTCGTGCTGCTCGTGGTGCTCAGGCTGCTGCTGCTGCCGCAGGCAAGTAATTCCTAAATCACGTGTGATACAAGGATGAAATTTCTGATTGTAGGGCTGGGCAATATCGGCAGTGAATACCGTGACACCCGGCACAACATAGGATTTAACGTATTGGATGCCTTGGCTGAGGCATCCAATATTTCTTTTAGCACTCAGCGATATGGCGACGTGGCCACGATGAGGCTCAAGAACCAGAATCTTGTGTTGCTCAAACCCTCTACCTACATGAACCTGAGTGGCGACGCAGTGCGCTACTGGAAGACGAAGGAGAACATAGAGGTGGAGAACATACTTGTGGTGGTCGACGACCTCTCGTTGCCATTTGGAGCCATACGCCTGAAAGGCAAGGGGAGCGATGGTGGCCACAATGGGCTGAAGCACATCAACCAGATGCTTGGCACGGAGGCTTATCCGCGACTGCGCTTCGGCATAGGCAACGACTTCCCCCGCGGGGCGCAGATAGACTATGTGCTTGGGCACTTCACAGCCGAGCAGCGCGAGGCGATGCCCGAGCGCATAAAGGTGGCAGTGGAGGCGATAAAGAGCTTCTGCCTCGCCGGCCTCCCCTTCACAATGACCCACTTCAATAACAAATAGAGAAGAGTGGAGAGATAGCATGGCTAATAACTATGGAAGAAGTGAGAATTGACAAGTGGCTGTGGGCCACGCGCATATTTAAGACACGCACTATTGCAGCCGATGCTTGCAAGAAAGGCCGCGTGACGATAAACGGACAGAACGTGAAGCCGTCGCACTCCATTAGGGTGGGGCAGGTGATTGACGTGCGTAAGCCGCCGGTAACCTACTCCTTTGAGGTGCTTGGGCTGATTCAGAACCGTGTGGGCGCGAAGCTGGTGCCCAATTACCTGAAGAATGTGACGCGCCGCGACCAGCTCGAATTGCTCGAGATGGTGAAGATTGGCGGCTTCGTCGACCGCCAGAAAGGACTTGGCCGCCCCACTAAGAAAGAGGGGCGCGAGCTTGCACAATTCACCGAGGCAGCATTCTTCGGCTTCGATGAATTTGATGATGATTTCTTTGATGACGATGACGACGACGAGTAGCCGCGCCGTCGCACGCATACACCGCACTTTCGCCCCGAAGCACACATCCAAGTAGAACACACTGTGAGCTTCGGGGTTGATTTTTTGCGATATTGAGAAATAATTGTCGTAATTTGGGCGATTTGTGTTGAAGTTTTTCGAAAATTATGCTTAATTTTGCCCATAGAAAAATCAACAACACGAGATTACTTATTTACGAATTAACAATAAACTAAAAACAAGAACTGAAATGAAAGGTAAGATTTTGGTGACAGGTGGCACGGGCTATATCGGCTCGCACACCGTGGTAGAGCTTCAGGCAGCCGGATATGAGGTAGTGATTATCGACAATCTCTCAAACAGCAACCGCGAGGTGCTCGATGGCATTGAGAAGATTTCGGGAGTGCGCCCGGTGTTTGTGGAGGCCGATTGCACCGATAAGGAGGCTCTCACCAAGTTGTTTGATGAAAACCCCGGCATTAATGGCATTATCAACTTTGCCGCAAGCAAGGCAGTGGGCGAGTCGGTGCAGAAGCCGCTTCTCTACTACCGCAACAACCTTGTTACGCTCATCAACCTGCTTGAGCTAATGCCTAAGTATGGCACGAAGGGAATTGTGTTCTCGTCGTCGTGCACGGTGTATGGCGAGCCCGATGTCAACCCCGTTGACGAGACCGCTCCCATAAAGAAGGCCACTTCGCCCTACGGCAACACCAAGCAGATTTCGGAGGAGATAATAGCTGACTATATCACCTCGGGGGCACCCATAAAGAGCATCCTGCTTCGCTACTTCAACCCCGTGGGAGCGCACCCCAGCGCAGAGATTGGCGAGCTACCCAATGGCGTGCCACAGAACCTCATTCCATTCCTCACACAGACGGCTATTGGCATTCGCAAGGAGCTGAGCGTGTTTGGCAACGACTACAACACCCCCGACGGCTCGTGCATACGCGACTTCATCAACGTGGTGGATCTTGCCAAGGCACATGTGAAGGCGCTTGAGCGCATGCTCGAGGACAAGAGCGAGGAGAAGCTTGAGGTGTTCAACCTTGGCACCGGTGTGGGACTCTCGGTGCTTGAGCTCATCAACGCCTTTGAGACAGCCACCGGCGTGAAGGTGCCTCACAAGATTGTGGGCCGCCGCGAGGGCGACATTGAGAAGGTGTGGGCCAACCCCGACCGCGCCAACAATGTGCTTGGCTGGAAGGCAACCACTCCGATAGAGGACACTATGCGCTCGGCATGGAACTGGCAGCTTCGCCTGCGTGAGCGCGGCATAATGTAATCATGAATTAAAATCATAAAGAAACAAATTGTGCGCATGAGTGTGCATCTTCACCGGCTTGAGGGTGCGTGTGCCATGCGCACGATTTTTTTCACTTAATAAAGCTATGGAACTACTGCAAAAGAGGATAAACAGCGAAGGGCGGTTTCTGCCCGGAGGAGTGCTGAAAGTGGATGGCTTCCTCAATCATCAAATCGACCCCGTGCTCATGCAGCAAATAGGCGAAGAGATAGCAAGGCTCTTTGCCGGCAAGGGCATCACCAAGATACTCACCATCGAGGCCAGCGGCATAGCGCCGGCGGTGATGGCGGGGCTGAAGCTGGGAGTGCCGGTAGTCTTTGCGAAGAAACGGCTGCCGCGCACCATCACCGGCGCCTACACCTCGTGCGTCAGCTCGTTCACCAAGGGGAAGGAGTATCAGCTCATAGTGTCGCGCGAATACCTCACTGGCAGCGACAATGTGCTCTTCGTTGACGATTTTCTGGCCTATGGCAATGCTGCGATAGGCATAATCGACGTGTGCCGCCAGGCCGGGTCGCGGCTTGAGAACATGGCATTTGTGGTGGAGAAGGAGTTCCAGGCAGGGCGAGAGCGCATAGTGGAGCGAGAGCCGGCGATGCACATCGAGAGCCTCGCAGTGGTGCAGTCGCGCGACATCACGGCACGCGACCGCGAGCTGATGCAAATGGCTATCGACCTCTCGGTGGAGAACGTGCAGAATGGCGGCGGCCCATTTGGTGCAGTGGTGGCGCGCGACGGCATGGTGGTGGCCACGGGCGTGAACCGCGTGACCGCCAACAACGACCCCACGGCGCATGCCGAGGTTACGGCCATACGCAACGCCTGCCGCGAGCTGGGCGACTTCAAGCTCGATGGCTGCGCTATCTACACCTCGTGTGAGCCATGCCCCATGTGCCTCAGCGCTATCTACTGGGCTGGAATCAGCAAGATTTTCTATGGCAACACCAAGCAGGACGCGAAGATGATCGACTTCGACGACTCATTCATCT
Source organism: uncultured Prevotellaceae bacterium (assembly GCA_946055125.1). Taxonomy (GTDB): domain Bacteria; phylum Bacteroidota; class Bacteroidia; order Bacteroidales; family Muribaculaceae; genus CALZFJ01. The sequence continues at coordinate 4,132 of CAMGFF010000049.1, forward strand.
ATGAGGAGATAGCGAAGACCACCGACCACCGCTCCATTCCCTCGATAGCCCTGATGCGCAAGCAGGCGCAGGCGGCGTTCACGGCGTGGACCGAGAAGTCCGACAAGGTGGAATATTGACACACTTTTTCACGGCAACAAGGCATTACGGCAAAGAGGCACAACACCAATGGTGGTGATTGTGCCTCTTTGCTTGTTCCTATGATAAAAAATCATTGTTGATTGACGTGATTAGGTGAGGCTGTTGAGCACGGTGCGTATTTTCTCGTAGGTGGTGATGCGAGTGGGCACGAGGGGAAGTCGCAGCTCATTCTCGATGAATCCCATAGCATTGAGGAGGCACTTCACGCCGGCGGGGTTGCCGTCGACGAAGAGGAGGCTGAAAAGCTCGGTGAAGCGGTGGTGAATTTGCAGGGCACGCTCGTAGTCGCCATTGAGGGCGAGGCGCACCATACGGCTGAACTCACGCGGGAAGGCATTTCCAATCACCGAAATAACGCCCACTGCGCCGAGGGTGATGAGGGGGAAAGTGATTCCGTCGTCGCCCGAGATCACCATGAAGTCGCGAGGCTTGTTCTTGATGATTTCGTCCATCTGGGAGATGTTGCCCGAGGCTTCTTTCACGCCAATGATGTTCTCGAAGTCGCGGGCGAGGCGGAGGCAAGTTTCGGGGGCCATGTTCACGCCGGTGCGGCCCGGCACGTTGTAGAGGATAACAGGCACGGGAGAAGCCTCGGCGATAGCCTTGTAGTGCTGGTAGATACCCTCCTGGGAGGGCTTGTTGTAGTAAGGCACCACCGAGAGGATTGCGCTGAATGGCGAGAGGTCGATCGACTTCACGGCGTTGACCACCGCCATAGTGTTGTTGCTGCCCATGCCGAGCACCATAGGCACGCGGCCGTGCACGCGCTCCACCACGAAGTTTCGCACCTGCACCTGCTCCTCGGGCGAGAGCGTTACGGTCTCGGCGGTGGTTGCGAGCACCACGAGGTAGTCAATTCCGTTTTGTATCTGATATTCGAGCAGACGGGCGAGAGCGTCGAAGTCGATAGATTTGTCGCTTTTGAAAGGGGTTATGAGGGCAACGCCCATTCCCTTTAAGTTTATTCCTGCCATATACTTATGCGGAGAGTTTGTAGAGTTTCTAATTTTGATTATGTCTGCAAAATTAGTGATAAAACGCTAAAAGAGCAATTTTTTGATGAAAAAAACGGAAATAATGCCGGGAATGGAGCAAAAGTGCGTATATTTGCATAAACCAAAACATGAAAAAAAATGAATGAATTTGAGCAACTGATTAATGGCGAGAAGCCCGTGCTAATCGACTTCTTTGCCACCTGGTGTGGCCCGTGCAAGATGCAGGCGCCCATACTTGAGGACGTGAAGCGGCAGGTGGGCGACAAGGCCGTGATAATAAAGATTGATGTGGACCGCAGCGGCGAGCTTGCGATGAGCTATGGCATACAGTCGGTTCCCACGCTGATGCTGATGCGTGGCGGCGAGGTGCTGTGGCGGGCGTCGGGCGTGCAGCGTGCAGCCGACCTGGTGGCTCTTATCACCCAATTTGCATGAGCGATATGCGACGCAGCATAACTGCCCTGTGCTTGGCTCTTGTGGCTCTGTGCGCGATGGGCTCGGCGATGGGCGAGATGCCGCGGGGCTCGTTCTTGCAGCCCTACTTGTGCATGAAGTGGGACGACGCGCGATGGCAGCAGGAGTTTGCCTCGATGCGCGAGGCCGGAATGGACTTCGTGATTCTGATGAGCACCGTGACCACCGACACTGCCGGGGTGAGCCGCGCCATTTACCCATCGGCAATTGAGGGGGTGCAGCCGGCCGACGAGGATGTGGTGGAGGCGTGCCTGCGCAATGCCTCCAGGTGCGGAATGAAGGTGATGACAGGGCTTAACTTCGACGACCGCTGGTGGCAGCTTGCCAGTGGCGGCATGCCACTGTGGCTTGAGCCGCAGCTGGAGCTGGGCAACAAGGTGGCGGCCGAGATAGTGCATCGCTATGGAGCCAGCTATGGCGATGTGATGATGGGCTGGTACTGGGTGTGGGAGGTGGAGCCGTCGTGTTGCACCAATCCCGTGGTACTTGAGGTCCTCACCCAGGCGCTCAACGTGAACCTCGACTGCCTACACGCCCTCACGCCGGGCAAGCCGGTGATGCTGTCGCCATTCATGAACCAGGCCACAGGCACGGCAAGCGAGTGCGCGGCAGTGTGGAAGCACCTGCTCGGCGAGGCGCACTTTGCCGATGGCGACATATTTGCTCCGCAGGACTGCATAGGGTCGGGCTACTTGACGATGGATAGCGTGGGCGAGTGGTTTGCGCGGCTGCGGGAGGTTATTCCCACGAAGCCGGCGGTGAGGTTCTGGGCAAATCTTGAGCTGTTTGACCAGCGCACTTGGGCGAGCGCCGACATGGGGCGCGTGAAGCGTCAGCACGACCTTGTGGCCGAAAGCGTGGACGGCTACATCACCTTTGCCTACAGCCACTACATCAGCCCATGGCATAAAGCCGAGGCACTGCACCGTGCATATTGCCACTATGTGACCACAGGCACGCTGCTCGACAGCCCGGCGCCTAAGGCAGTGACCAGGGCGAAATACGCCAATGGCTTCGTGAGCTGGGAGCACACAAGCGACAATGAGTGGCTGCTTGGCTACCGTGTGAGGCGCGACGGAGAGCTTGTTGCCGACATGCAGCTCACGCGGCAGGGAGGGTGCAAGTGCGTGCTGAAAGCGGAGCAAGCGGGCAGCTATGCCATCACCGCGTGCGACGTGTGGGGCCGAGAATCGTCCGCCGTGGAGGTGACAGTGCCGTGAGAAAGGCTTTTTGAGAGGCGAAGGTGAAGAAAATTGGCACAAAACTTTAGAATTGTGCAAAAAAGTGCTACTTTTGTGAAACATTACATAAGACCGAAACATGGAGAGCAAGGAATTAATCGACCTAATAGCCCATAGGATAGAGCGCAGCAGCAGCGACACCGAGAAGCTGCTTGAGGGCTTCGTGGCGACGCTCAGAGAGCGTTGCAGCATGCTCGACAGCATAGCGGTGCCGGGCTTTGGCACCTTTGAGGCCAAGAAAAAGAGCGAGCGAGTGACCGTGAATCCCGCCACCGGCAAGAAGATGCTGGTGCCGCCCAAGATAGCGCTGACATTCAAGGCCAGCGCACTGCTGAAGAGCAAATTGAAATAAACAACCAAGACACGCAAGCGAGATGAACAGTAAAGTGACATTTCCAGAACTTGTGGATGCCGTAGCGGCAGCCACCGAGAGCCCCAAGCGGGTGAGTGAGTTGTTCCTGAAGGAGCTATTCACGGCGATAATGGACGCTCTGCGCAATGGCGAGAGCGTGAGAGTGCGCGGACTGGGGCTCTTCAAGCTCACGAATGTGGAGGCACGCAAGAGCGTGAACGTGAACACGGGCGAGGAGATGGAGATACCGAGCCACCGCAAGGTGACTTTCCTGCCCGAGAAAGGGCTTGCCGACGCGATAAACGCGCCATTTGCGGGCTTTGATACGGTGGTGCTCGACGACAGCCTCACCGAGGAGGAGCTTCAGCGCCTTGTGAGCGAGGAGGAGGCCGCCACCCCCCGGCAACAGCCGGAGCAGCCGGCCGCCGTGCCGCCCACTGAAGAAGAGCTACCGCCGGTGGAGGAAGCATTGCAAAGAGAAGAAGAGGAGCCGGCGGAGGCTCCAAAGCCGCCGGTGATAGAGATAAAGCCCGAGGACACGCCCGAGCTTGCCGACGAGAAAGAGGAAGAAGAAACACAACCCGAAGCAGAACACGAAGATTACGATGACATGAAAGAGAACGACAGCCGAGAAGACGAGCGCACTGTGGTGTGGCAGCCGGCAAGCGACCAGCAAGAAGTGATACCGCCCGCCGATGGCGGTGACTACAACATTCCAGAGGACGATGAAGATGAGGAATATGTGCCCGACCACAAGGAGAGCAAGGGCAACGATGGCTTCATGAGGGGCTTCATCTGGGGAGCTGTGACCATGTTTGTCTTCTACTTGATTGTGGGAGGAGGCTACTTCACATATCAGCACATAGAAAACCAGAAGATAATCGACACGGCACGCGGCACCGACTCAATCGACGCCGAGGAAACCCCGGAGGAGGCAATGGAGGCACAGCCGGCAGCCGAGGCAGAGCAGCCGGCAGCCGAGAATGCCAAGCCGGCAGCCGAGGAAGCACAGCCGGCGGCCGGAGAGGAGAAGCCGGCGGCCGAGGCAGCGCCAAAGGCCAAGGAGCCGGTGTATGACGAAGTGACCGAGCGGCAATTCCTCTCGAAAATCGCCACCAAGCACTATGGGCACCCCGACTTCTGGGTGTATATCTACGAGGAGAACCGCGACATAATCAAGAACCCCAACACCATAGCGCCGGGCACCCGTGTAGTGGTGCCACCGGCCGAGAAATATGGCATCGACAAGAACAGCAAAGAGAGCCTCCGCGCCGCCCGCAAGAAGATAGAAGAGATAGAGAAAGGGAAGAAGTGAGAGGCTATTCTAAATAAAACACAAAAGGCACGGTGAATTTAACAATTGTAACTTAATAATTGATAAATTAACGTGCCTAAGTTGTGCTGTGAGCCAAGAAAATACTAATTTTGCAGCTAAAATAGCGAAGGGGCATAGACCACAAGCAGATGCTCCCAGAAACTGTGAGTGAGATAAGACAACAAACGATTGGATAACAGAAAAAAACTACATAAATTTACACGGAACTATGAGCGATTCAGTGAACATTCGAGAATTGAATGATTTAATAGCAAGCAAGAGCAATTTTGTGGGAATGATTACGCAAGGCATGGACCAGACCATTGTGGGCCAGAAGCACCTGGTGGACTCCCTGCTCATTGCCCTGCTTGCCAACGGACATGTGCTGCTTGAGGGAGTGCCGGGACTGGCAAAGACGCTTGCCATAAAGACACTCGCATCGCTTATTGATGCAAAATACAGCCGAATCCAGTTTACGCCCGACTTGCTGCCCGCCGATGTGGTGGGAACAATGGTGTACAGCGCGAAGCAGGAGAAATTTGAGGTGCGTCGCGGTCCGGTATTCGCCAATTTCGTACTTGCCGATGAGATAAACCGAGCCCCAGCAAAGGTGCAGAGCGCATTGCTCGAGGCCATGCAGGAGCGCCAGGTGACCATAGGCAAGGAAACATTTAAGCTCGACGACCCTTTCCTGGTGCTTGCCACGCAGAACCCCATAGAGCAGGAGGGTACCTATCCGCTGCCCGAGGCGCAGGTGGACCGCTTCCTCATCAAGGTTGTAATAGGCTATCCCAACAAGGAGGAGGAGAAGCTGATAATCCGCCAGAACATCAAGGCCGAGAAGCGCGAGGTGCGAGCCTTGGTGAAGCCGGAGGACATCATTGAGGTGCGCAAGATTGTGCAGCAGATATATGTCGACGAGAAGATAGAGCGCTACATAGTGGACATAGTGTTTGCCACCCGCTTCCCGCAGGACTATGGGCTGAACGACCTCACGAGCATCATCTCCTTTGGAGCATCGCCGCGTGCGTCGATAAGCCTTGCCCTTGCGGCACGCGCCTACGCCTTCCTGAAAGGCCGCGGCTATGTGATACCCGAGGACGTGCGTGCAGTGTGCCACGATGTGATGCGCCACCGCATAGGCCTGAGCTATGAGGCCGAGGCCAACAACATATCGGCCGATGAGGTGATAAGCGAAATACTCGACAAGATAGCAGTACCCTAAACCAAAGCAACGCACACACACATAACAGATGGATTCAACTGAGTTATTGAAGAAAGTCCGCAAAATCGAGATAAAGACCAAGGGACTTTCTCAAAACATCTTTGCAGGTGAATATCATTCGGCGTTCAAAGGGCGCGGAATGACGTTCTCGGAGGTGCGCGAGTACCAGTATGGCGACGATATTCGCGACATCGACTGGAATGTGACCGCGCGACACAACAAGCCCTACATCAAGGTTTATGAGGAGGAGCGCGAGCTCACGGTGATGCTGCTTGTGGATGTGTCGGGCAGTAAGAACTTTGGAGCTGTGGGCGTGGAGAAGAACGAGATGATGGCCGAGATAGCTGCCACGCTCGCTTTCTCGGCAATACAGAACAACGACAAGGTGGGGGTGATATTTTTCACGGACAAGGTTGAGAAATTCATACCGCCTAAGAAGGGACGCAAGCACATTTTGCTTGTGATACGCGAGCTGCTCAACTTTGAACCGGAGAGCCGCGGCACCAACATAGGCAATGTTCTGGAGTATCTCACAAGCGCGCTGAAGAAGCGCTGTGCCACGTTCTTGATTTCGGATTTTATCGACGGCAACGACTACTACAAGGCGATGTCGATAGCGAGCCGCAAGCACGACCTGACGGCGATACAGGTGTTTGACAAGCGCGAGGCCACCTTGCCCAATGTGGGGCTGATGAAGGTGCAGGACGCAGAGACGGGAGCCGTGAAGTGGGTGAACACGAGTGCGGCGAGCGTGCGCAATGCCTACAAGAAGTGGTGGTATGAGCGCCAGCAGACGATGAACAACACGCTGCTGCGCTGCAACGTGGATATAGCATCGGTGGCAACCGATGAGGACTATGTGAAGTCGCTCATGGCGCTGTTTGGGAAGAGGAGAAACTAATTCTTTTAGTTAGGAGTTGGGAGTTAGGAGTT
>CAMGFF010000050.1 GCA_946055125.1 uncultured Prevotellaceae bacterium
CTAAATCAACCGAGCAAGCTCTTTGATTTCGCTCTCGATTTGCTCTATCTTTGTAGAAGATAGGCGGCATCTCGGCTAAATCAACCGAGCAAGCTCTTTGATTTCGCTCTCGATTTGCTCTATCTTTGTAAATAAACAACCTAAAACCCCGAAAAACTATGAAACTTTTTGCTTCTCTCCTCTGCCTCATCGCCGCCGCCATGCCGGCCGCGCTGCATGCACAGGCCAAAGTGCTCTTCAAGAGCGACACTGCCCGTAGCATCATCTACCGCATCCCCGCCCTCGTAGCTCATGGGCACAATCTTATCCTTTTCACCGACGACCGCTCGGCAGTGACCGACGCCACTGCATGGGGCGACATTGGCTCCGTGGGCAACATCAGCATCGTGGCCCGCTCAAGCCGCAACTGCGGACGCTCCTGGAGCGACCAAGCGCGGGTGGTGGCTCAGGGAAAAGGCTCCGATGGCTTCCACACCGGACATGGCGATGCCGCAGTGGTGTGCGACCGCTCTACCGGCCACATGCTCCTCATGTGCGCCAGCGGAACCGTGAGCTACGGCCGCAGCCGCGTGAGCGTTGGCCGCGACAGCAAGGGAGCCTACTGCCTCGACCTCGCCAAGGCGCAGAAGGTGGGACGCTACTACAGCTACGACGGTGGACGCTCGTGGCAAGGCGAGGAGGTCACTCCTCTTATCTATGGCATCTTCGATACGCCCTCGGCAGCAACCATGGGCGAAAACAAGGTGCCCGTCACCCGACTCTTCTTCGGCAGCGGCAGGATTTGCCAGAGCAGCTTGATTAAGCACGGCAGCCACTTCCGAATCTACTCGGTGCTGACCACCAACCAGGGAAGCCTCGTGCTGTTCTCCGACGATTTCGGCCTGCGCTGGAACGCCCTCGGTGGTGCGGCTGCCCGCCCTGCCCCCAAGGGCGACGAGGCCAAGATTGAGGAACTCCCCGATGGCAGCGTGCTGCTAAGCTGCCGAATGATGGGTGGACGATTATTCAACATCTTCCGATACTCCGACACTGCCTCAGCCGCAGGCGAGTGGGACGTACCGGTGGAATCATCTGACCTCGATGCTGGCGGAACTGCCACCCTGAATAATGCCTGCAATGGCGAAATCCTAATCGTCCCGGCTCGCGACTCCCGCGGCAATGCGGTGTATGTGGCTCTGCAGTCAACGCCTTTCGGCTCGGCCGAGTATCTCCCCACTAACGTCGACCGCCGATGCAATGTGTCGATCTACTGGAAAGTCCTCACCACAGCGGCCGACTTTGCCCGCTCGGAGTGCTTCGCCACCGGCTGGTCGCGCTTCGCCGTGACCAACACTCGCTCGGCCTACTCCACCATGGTGCTCGACGCAAAGAGCAACATCGCATTCGCCTACGAGGACAATGGCGCAATGAAGCTCGTGGGCAGCCAGAATGCCGATGCCTACGACATCGCATTCCGCACACTCACCCTCCGCGAAATCACCGGCGGCGAGTGTTTCTTCAGCTCCTCCCCCACCCACCGCCAGGCCTTCCTCAAGCGCCGCTAATAATATAGTAGTGAATAATAGTATCTAATATCTGCTATCTAAAATATCTAAAAATATCTAATATCTGCTATCTAATATCTAAAACGTGATTCCCAGCGCCAGCCCTTGCGGCAGGGGGCTTAGTGTCGCCATGCTCTTGCGGCAGGGATTCCCGGCCAGCAGCCCCACCACCTCATTCACCGGGTCGATGAGGAATGCCACCACATTGCCCAGCAGGCGCGAGCCAAAGAGCGTGTAGCCCCGGCTCACTATGTGCCGCTTTAGCATGTAGAAGCTCTCGCCTATTATCATCCCGGCAAAGGGCGTGATGATGAGGTCTTGCAGCGACGGAATCTCCATGAATGCCTCTATGCCATATTCCCAAAACACCGTCGATACTGCCGCCGAGTAGAGCGCCGACCACAATATGTTGCACCCCGAGCTGCGTGCGCTCATGTAGTAGGCCGCGCCGCCATAGGGGTGTAGCACATAATTGAAGATGAAGTTGTCGCCGTCCCACACCGGCCCGGCCTTCACATGTGTGCTCCACCGCTTCCAGAAAGGGATGGAGGTGATGCGCTCCTTGTTCCACGCCGTGGCATCCTCGGGAAGAGCCTGAAGCACGCCGAGGGCGGCGATTCCCGCCACATAGAGTGCGCCGGTGTTGATTGCGAGGCGTCGGTAGTTGGGATGGTTGGCAGTGGTGGAATAGGGCAGGTCGTAGACGTTGACCTCGCGCCGGGGCTTTGGCAGCGTGGCAAGGTGGACTTGCAAAGGCCGGTAGTCGATTGCCGGCAGGTCGGGTAGCGTGCAACTGTCGGTTATGGCAGCAGGAGCATTGACAGCGGGCGTCTCGGCCTTGCAGATACAGCTTGTAGCCGCAATGAGCACGCCCGCAACGAGCCAATGCAAGTGTGTGTGTTTTCGATAGCAGTAAACCATAAATATCGCATTAAGATTATTCTCCCCGTCAGTCTTCACAGGGAAGGTTTCCATTCTCTTGATAAAACCATTGAATAACAAAATCTGTTCAAAGATACAGGCAAAATCCCATAGTGCATTGTTCCGAATTTCCAGAGATTTGCCCCGAAATGCACTTATGTGTGATATGGAATACTAAAAGAGGAAAATTGAACAGCGTGGCATCACTGCCGCACCGCCGCCACGGCACGGTGTAGGGTGAAAACACGAAAGCCGGGCGGCCGATATTATGTGTCGGGGCCGCCCGGCTGTGGGGTTGTTGCTGCTTGTGTGTGTGGCTGCTACCTGACTATGAGCTTTGTGGTGGCAACAGCCTTGTTTCCCGCCACTCTCACAATGTAGGTGCCTGGTGCGAGAGTGCCGCTGAGGTCGATGTCGGCACTGCCGGCCGATAAGTCGATGCGCTGCGATGCGGCAAGTGAGCCGCTGATGCCGTAAACGCTCACCGTCGCCACGCCCTCATTTGCTGCGAGGATGGAGAAGCGGCCGTCGGCAGTGCAGTTGCCTATGATGATGGGCTGCTTCTCGGCCATGGCATTGCCCACGCCGGTTGTGCGATAAATATACTTGAGTCCCTCAAATGAATCAATCTTGCCATAGCCCCACTTTTCAGTCTCCGATTGCGTGTTCTCATCATTGACGGCTGTTTCGGCAAAAATTTTCATTATGTCCTCCGGAGTGAGCAGCGGATTTGCCTCAAGCCAGGTGGCAATGATTCCCGACACTACCGGACACGACATCGAAGTGCCCATCATCGAGGCCCAAAGGTTGTTGCGGCCGAAAGCCTCCTGTGCCTCTTCGTAGTAATCGCTCTGATAGCTGTCGTAGTTGCTTATCGACGAAATCAGCTTCTGTCCGGGTGCCACAATCTCGGGCTTCGGGCGGCCGTCGATAGTCGGGCCCCAGCTTGAGAAGTAAGAAATCTTTCCGAGATCATCCTCCGAACCGCGCGAAACATAAGAACCCACTGAAATCGACTTGCTGCCGCAAGCCATAGTGTTAATCGACATCTCGCTGTCGCCCTCGGTGTAGTCTTCAAAACCTCCCATGCTGAACTCAGTGCTGGGATTGCTCCAAAGTTGCAGACTCTCACCGTCTTCTCCTTCCACTACCAGCGCGAGTTTGTAGCTCTTGCTCGTCATTTTTCCTGTGGTTTCGATGTAGATATTGTTGCCACAGGGTGTATTACCATTGTATTGCATCGAGATTGTGCCATTGAAATAGTCCGAAATTCCCTCCGGCAGCCTTACGGTAGGATTATCGGCACTGCATGTGGCGGTTGTCGTGTAGTAGAGCTGTCCGTCGTTTTTATCCACCACGGCAAGGTAGGCGCTCAGTTTTCCGGCAGTGAACATGTCGATATACGAATTAATTCGGCCCAACCAGTTGTAGATGATAGTCTTCAGCGGCTTAGAGTCGGCAAAAGTGTGGCAGATGTGGATATTGTCGCTTCCACTGTTTCCGGCCGATACGCACACTATCTTGCCCGGACCCACAAGGCGGTCGATTATCAAAGACTCCAAATCCTCGCCATTGTGCAGTCCCGTATTGTAACCGAGGCTCAGATTGACAACGGTGGGCATGTTCAGCTCGTCGGCCTTGTCGAAGATATAGGCCACGGAGTTGATTATGTTCACAGTCGAGAGGTTATCCGTGCCACAGGCAATCAGTTTGGTGTCGGGAGCAAATCCCCTGTAAGCGTTGCCGTAGGAGCCGGCAGCCGTGCCTATGGTGTGAGTTCCGTGTGAGTCGTCTTCGGTATCGGTGGTAAGCCCCTTAATAGCCTCATCGGTAAAGAAGAACGAGCCGGGCAGTTCGCCGGTAGTGAAATCGGCCTCAAATGAAGCTGCGTTATATTTTACCACACGGCCGGTGTATTTTTCTCCGTCATTGCTGTCGGGCAGATACACGGCAAGGAAGCGGGTGGAGCCGTCGGCATTGCGGAAATTAGCGTGGTTGAAGTCGATTCCGGCATCGACCGTGCCATAAATCACACCTTTGCCGGTGTATGGCGAAATTCCGGCAGCCTCATCGCCGGCAAGCGTGCTGTTGTGCGATGTCATGCTGCGGGCATTGTCGTTGAGCAGCCGGGCACGGCGCGCAATATCCACACGCACCACATTCTCACTCTCTATCACGGCGTTCATTGCATCGAGCGGAATCTGTGCGGTGAGGCAGTCGCCCACCTTCACGCCCGGCTTCACGCCGAGTGCCTCAAGCTCGCCAATCTGCGCCTCATCGGCAACGCGCACTATGGCATCCACATAGCTTCGGCCACCTATCTTCTTCAGCGACCTTGCGGCAAAGCCACGAGCGCCATCCTTCGACTTTGCGATTTCCATTACCGCCTTTGCATCATGCCTCATAAGTTCATTCACCGCACGATACTCATTGAGCATCATCTGCGAATAGCCCGACAGCTTCGATTGTGCCATGACAACCGTAGCGAGGAGCACCAATCCGAATAAAGTAAAGATTCTCTTCATAATTATTTAAGATTCATTTAATAATACTGATTCTTTAGCAATACAAATTCCAATTTTTCGAGGGAAAAACGCAATAATATGTACCGATAAAGCAATTTTTATATTTCCTATTGCAAATATAAGCAGAAAATCCGAAAAAAGACAGTTTTTTTTGAGGATAATATTTGGCCGTGAGCCGGTTAGAAGAGTGAAAGCTGAGGGTCGAGGAGCTGAAACGTGCGGCGGTGGTGCGGCGTGACGCCGTATTCCGCGATGGCTGCGCGGTGAGCCTTGGTGGGATAGCCTTTGTTGCCCTCCCAGCCATATTGGGGATAGTCGGCGGCTATGCGGCGCATGTACTCGTCGCGGTGCGTCTTGGCAAGCACCGAGGCGGCTGCGATGCTCATCATCTTGCCGTCGCCCTTCACGATGCAAGTGTGGGGTATGCCGGGATAGGGAATGAAGCGGTTACCGTCGATGAGCAGAGCCTCCGGGCGCACCCCAAGGCGGTCGATGGCTCGGTGCATTGCGGTGAACGAAGCCCGCAGGATGTTGATTTCGTCGATTTCCTGTGGCGACACAAATTCCACCGCCCATGCCAGTGCCTCGCGCTCTATCACGGGGCGAAGCAAGTCGCGCTGGCGCTCGCTGAGCTGCTTCGAGTCGTTGAGAAGCTCATTGGAGAAGTCGGGCGGCAGAATCACCGCCGCTGCCGTCACCGGTCCGGCAAGGCATCCGCGTCCGGCCTCATCGCAGCCGGCCTCAATGCGTCCTATTTCAAGAAATTGCTGCAACATAAATTTCAAAAGCAACAGGTAAATAGGTAAGAGGTAAGAGGTAAGAGGTGAGAGGTAAAAGAGCGATAGTAATGCTATCCCCTATTTCCTATACCCTATTTCCTATACCCTATTTCCTCCTCGCTATGATATAGTCAAATATCAGCCTGAATGAATCGAGCTTCTCCGAGTGGGGCAAGGTGGAAATCAGGGCATCGGCCTCACGCTTTATCTCCTCCATGCGCGAGTAGGCGTAGTCGATGCCGCCCTGCTCCTTGGCGTAGGCAATAAGTGTGGCAATATCATCTGCATCAAGAATATCCTTGTGGCTCAGCTCCACCATCTCCTCGTGGCGCGGCGCTTCGGTGCGCGTCAGGGCATAAATCAGCGGAAGCGTCATCTTTCCCTCGCGCAGGTCGTTGCCCGTGGGCTTTCCCACCTCCTTGTTGTCGAAGTAGTCGAATATATCGTCCTTTATCTGGAAGCACATCCCAAGCATCTCGGCATATTGCATGAGCGTGCGTAGCTGCTCCTCGGGTGCCCCGGCGGCATAGCCGCCCACCTCCACACAGCTGCAAAACAGCGACGCCGTCTTCTTGCGGATTATCTCAAGATAGGTGCGCTCGTCCACGTTGCGGCTCCGCGCATTGTCGATCTGCTCTATCTCGCCCAGCGACAGCGCACGGCCTAAGCTCGACATCGCCGTAATCACCCTGAAGTCTTTCGTGTATTCGGCGCAGTGCAGCGCCCCGCTCACGAAGAAGTCGCCCACAAGCACTGCTATGTGGTTGTCCCACACCCGGTTGATGGTGGGGCGGCCTCGGCGCTCGAGCGACTCGTCGATCACATCATCGTGAATGAGTGAGGCATTGTGCAGCAGCTCTATCGCCGCTCCGGCGTGCAGCACGCGGTCGGTGACCTCGCCAAAGTATTTGCCGCTCAGTATCACCAGTATGGGCCTTATCTGCTTCCCCTTGGCAAGCAGGAAATTGTGCACCACCTGCTGCATGAGCGGGCTCGAGCTCCTCAGGGTCTCCTCGATGATGGCGTTAAGCCCCAAGAGTTCTTTTTGTATGCTGTTCTGGATATCCTTGATTGTTACCATTCCTTAGCGGTTTGAGTTGCAAAATTAGTAATAAATCCTCATTTGCTCAAACTTTATTTGATTTTTCACTCCAATCACACGCCATTAGTCACATCTTTCACATAATTTATCACATTGTCTTTTTTTGCCGTATTTTGTTTTTTATCTTCGTGGACGGGCCGGGGGGCGAAAAATTTATTGCGGCTTAATCGCGTTTCTTGGCCGAAAATGTGTAATTTTGCAGCACTATGACGCTCAACGAACTTTCTATACTCAATTTCAAGAACATTGCCGAGGCCTCGCTGCAGTTCTCGCCCAAAATCAACTGCTTCACCGGCAACAATGGCATGGGCAAGACCAACCTGCTCGACGCCATATTCTACCTCAGCTTCTGCAAGAGCTGCGTGAGCCGGGGCGGCGACGCGGCGGTGATCAGGCATGGCGACGACTTGATGCTCCTCCAGGGCTCCTACTCCCGCCGCGACGCCGAGGAGAAAATCTCCATTGGCCTGCAGCGCGGAAAGCGGAAGGTGGCAAAGCGCAATGGCAAGGAATATCAGCTCCTGAGCCGACACATCGGGCTGCTCCCCCTGGTGATGGTGTCGCCCATGGACAATGAGCTGATCCGCGGCTCGGGCGACGACCGCCGCCGTCTCATCAACCAGATTATCTCGCAGAGCGACCGCAGCTACCTCGATGCCCTCATTCGATACTCTAAGGCTCTCGAGAGCCGCAACGCAATGCTCAAGCGTGGCATTCGCGACTCTATCCTCTTCGAGTCGGTCGAGGAGCAGCTCATCTCCTCGGCTGCCCTCATCCATGGCGTGCGCCGCCGGTGGATTGAGGAGTTCTCTCCCATTTTCCTTGAGTATTACCACGCAATCACAGGCGGCGAGGAGCGTGTGCGCCTGGAGTATATCAGCCAGCTCCACAACCTACCCATGGACCGCAACCTCGCCGAGAGCCGAGAGCACGACTACGCCATTGGCTTCACCTCCCGAGGCGTGCACCGCGACGACATCGAACTTATGCTCGGCGACTACCCCATGCGCAAGATTGGCTCGCAGGGACAGTGCAAGACCTACACTATCGCTCTGCGCCTGGCGCAGTTTGACTTCCTCTTGAACACCTGCGGAATCACTCCGCTCCTGCTGCTCGACGACATCTTCGACCGCCTCGACGCCAACCGCGTGCGCCGCATCATCGATGTGGTGAGCGGAAACACCGGCGCACGTTTCGGCCAAATCTTTATCACCGACACTAATCGCTCTCACCTCGACGAGATTATCCGAAGCGTGGGCAGCGACTACCGAATCTTCCTCGTCGATGGCGGCAATTGCCGCTGCGAGGAGCTTGGCGTGGGAGGCGCCCGCCTGCAATGAAGCGCACCGAGGCCGAAACCGTGGGGCAGATTATCTCACGCCTGCTCAAGGCCGAGAACCTCGAGGGTAAATTCGATGAGCAGCGAGTGGCTGCCCTCTGGCCTGAGGTGGTGGGGCAGGGTATCAACCGCTACACCGTCGACCGCTATGTGCGCTCGGGGGTGCTTCACGTCACCATCTCCTCGGCCCCGCTCCGCAATGAGCTTATGCTTCACCGCTCCCGCCTCGTGGCTCGCCTCAACGACTTCGTGGGCCGCACGGTGATTCACGACGTGGTGTTCCACTGATTGCCGCACTGTGTGCCCCCCCACGCGCTCACAGCGAGCTGAAGAGCGTCACGAGAAAGGGAACCGAGAAATCGGTGGCGAAGCCGTGGGCTATGGATAGTGGCACATAGGCGCTCCCCGAGGCACGGGTGATGATGGGCAGGGTGGTGTCGGCAGTGGTGGCCCCGCCGGCGGCGATGGGGGCAAGCGGATTCACCTTGAGCGCCAGCAGCGGGGCGAGCAGCAGTGCCAGCAGCTCGCGCATCACATTGGCGAGCAATGCCACCACGCCAAGGTCGGCTCCCGAGTATTCTGTGATAAGCACGCTCGACAGCGAGTAATAGGCCATCCCCGAACCCACCGCCATGCACTCGGCGGCGGTGTAGGGCAGCACAAGCGCTGCCACCGCGCTCCCGGCAAGGGTTCCGGCTATGGTGAGCAGCGGCAGGGTGAAAAGCCTCCTGTTGAGGCTGCCAAGGCTGCGCAGCGTGCCGGTGTCGCTGCCTATGCCCACCCCCACGAAGAAGATAAGGGCGCAGAGCACATAGTAGCTCACGCCTGTGAGCCACAAGTTCTCGGCGAGGTGCAGAGCCCCTATTGCCACTCCAAGGGCGAAAAATGCCACTATCACTAAGCTTCCTCTCATGGCCGGCGCCGATTGTCGCGTTTCACACTTCGCCACAGCAGCACCGAGCCAAGCACGCTGCCGGCAGTGGCACATGCGGCCACCACCAGTGCCTCCACGCCCAGGCGGTGAAGTCCGGCAATTATTGCGCTGTTGCCGCCCACCTCCATGCCCAGGAGCAGCAGGAGCAGCCACACCAGCGCTGTGACCACCCTTGCCACCCACCCCATGGCGCGGCGGCGCAGCACGAAGCCCACGGCGAGGCCCAGAGTCATCATTGAAATTATTGTGAGCATAGTGGCGTTTTTTAGCTTTGATTGTGCAAAATTACGAAATATCTTTGGCCCAATCGTGAGTGTTTTGAATATTTTTAGCTATTTTTGCTGAAACTTTTGTGCATATTTGCACGTCATTATATATAGAAATATCAAGATTTATCCATAAAAAAAGAACATCAATTATGAAACTATCTACAAAGAACTTTCTGATAGCCGGCATCATTGCCGCATCGCAGCTCGTGGGCTTCGGCTCTCAGGCCCGCACCGTGAAGGCCAGCGCTTCCCGCACCACCATGGAGGTGCCGCAGTCGAAAATCACATCTATCTCCCTCAATATGGACGCTAAGGTTATCTACACCCAGGGCAATGCCACTTCGCTGGTGATGGAAGGCCCCGACAACGTGCTGCCGCTCATCGTGCTCGACAACCGCGGCGGCGCTCTGAGCATAGGCCTGCCCAAGGATGTGAATGTAAGCTCCAGCAAGGACAACAAAGTGATTATCTCCATATCTTCGCCCATTGTGAGCGCACTCACCGTGAGCAGCGCCGGCGACATTGAGGTGCCTTCGCCCATTTCGGTGAACAGCCTTAAACTCGCCGTGGCAGGTGCAGGCGACTTGGAACTCAAGGGCGTTACTGCCTCAGGCAACCTGAATGCTGCCGTGAGCGGTGCCGGCGACCTGGAGATGGACGTGTACGTGAAGGCCGCTTCGGCAACTCTCGCAGTGAGCGGCGCCGGCGACCTTGATTGTGAGAACCTCACAGCCTCATCTCTCACCGCCTCTGTGAGCGGAAGCGGCGACCTGGAGCTGAAAGGCGGCTCGGTGCCCACGGCTAAATACTCGGTGAGCGGAGCCGGCGACCTCAACGCCCGCAAGCTGAAAGCCTCGCAGGTCACTGCCACCGTGAGTGGCTCGGGCGACATCATCTGCAATGCCTCCTCCTCGCTCTCGGCCTCAATCTCCGGCTCGGGCGACATTAAATACGTAGGCTCCCCCCAAGTCACCTGCCCCACCCGCAAGAAACCCTCAGCCGTGGGCCTGTAACCTCCTCTCCTCCGCGATTTTCCGTGCCTCAATGAAAAAGCATGGGCCACGATGATGCTGTGTCATCGTGGCCCATGGCATTTAGGGGAATCGTGGATTATTTCTTGATTGCGACCTTGGTGCGACCCACTATGTAGAGGCCGGGTGCACCCACAGTGAAGGTGTTGCTGCCCTCTGCCACTTTGAGCACTGTGGTGCGGCCGTCAACGGTGGTCATCGGCACTGTGCAGGCCCGTGGCGAGTCGATGTGCAGCAAGTTGCCCTCGGCATAGATGCTCATGCCGTTGGCTTTGGTGAGTGAGGCTCCGGTTGCCGCATTGATGGCGGCAGTGCACTCGGGGAAGTCGTATTC
>CAMGFF010000051.1 GCA_946055125.1 uncultured Prevotellaceae bacterium
ATTAGTATTATTTTTCTCATAATAATTCTTTATTAGGCCTGACATTTTAACGTGTCATGGGCTATCGCTGCATCAGTTCTTTATATCTTATTAAACACTTAAATTTGCTTTTTGCATTATCGTAGTGGCTACACGTAGTCTGTCGTTTTGTTACTTTATCATCAAAGAACTTTGCAAAATTACAAATAATAAGTTGATAAATAAACATTTAGTTGAAACAAATGCTCTTTTTGGCCTTAAAATTACGTTTTTTTAATGAAAACAAGCCGGGCAACGCGCGTGTGTGGCTCACACGCATGCGTTGCCCGGCTTGCGGTTATTCTGTTTATTATGTCAGATTGTCTTCTCTATCGCCCACACAAAGGCACGCAGGCCCAGCTTGGGCGTGGCCACGTCCATCTCGTGCAGGAAACCCAGCACGGTGTCTACCTTGGCATCGTCTACCATGGTGATGATTGCCGAGGCCAGCGACGGCCATGCGTGGCTGCCATAGTGCGGCTCTCCATTCATCGAGCCGCGGCCCTGCACCTCCTGCCACGCCGTGAAGCCGCGGCAGTTGTTGCGCTCAAGCGCGTCGATGATGCGCTCATAGTAGGCCTGGTCGAATGTTATCAATATTGCTTTCATTTTTCTGAGTCCTTATTAAATCCATTTGTTGTTACAAAAAAACTCACTTCTTATTGCGCAATTGCTTGCGGGTGCGCTTCACGCCCACATAGGCAAAGATGCAGTAGAGTGCCGGCACGAAGAGCAGCGTGAGCAGCGTGGAGAAGGTGAGTCCGCCTATCACGGCGATACCCAGCGGGCGCCACATCTCGGCTCCCTGGCCGCTTCCCACTGCCATAGGCACCATTCCCAGGATGGTGGTGAGCGACGTCATCACCACAGGGCGAAGACGCGACTTGCCGCCCAGGACCACCGCGCTGCGTATGCTCATGCCGCGCTCGCGGTTGAGGGTGATATAGTCGATGAGCACAATTCCGTTCTTCACCACAATACCGATAAGCATGATTGCGCCAATCATCGACATGATGTTGAGGTGCGTGCCTGTGAGCCACAGTATCAGCACAATGCCCGAGAAGGCAAAGGGCAGCGATGTCATGATGATGCCAGGGTAGGTGAGCGACTCAAATTGCGCCGCCATCACTATGTACACCAGGATTATGATGAGGATGGCAAGCATGCCCAGGTCGCGGAATGAGTCCTGCTGGTCCTCGTAGCTTCCCGAGAGGTTGATGTTCACTCCCACCGGCAGGTCGAGCTTGTCGAGCAGCGGCTGTGCATCGGCCACTATCTCGCTCATGGCGCGGCCTTGCACAATGCCTTGCACGGTGATGATGCGCTCGCGGTCCTTGCGCTCAATGGTAGGAGGCGTGAACCGCTCCACCACCTTGCCCACGTCTTTCACGCGCACGCTCTTGCCCTGGGAGTTGTAGATGAGTATGTTCTCTATGTCGGCTATCGAGGTGCGGAACTCGGGGGCATACATCACCTTGATGTCATATTCCTCTCCGTCCTCGCGGAAGTAGCTCGCCGTGCTGCCGTTGATGCGGTTGCGCAGGTAGTTGGCAGCCGTCGAGAGGTTTAGCCCATATATCGCCAGCTTCTCGCGGTCGAAGTCCACCTGATACTCCGGCTGGTAGTCGGCTCGCGATATGGTCACGTCGGCCGTGCCGGGTATGCTCTCAAGTATGCGCTTCACGCGCTGTGCCACCGAGTCGGTCACGGTGAAGTCGTAGCCATATATCTCATAGTCCACCGTGGCCTGGCCGCTCATCGAGCCGCCTCGGCGTCCGCCCACGTTCACCTGGGCCTTCTTGAACTCGGGATATTGCTTCAGGTCGTCGCGCATGAGCTGCGCTATCTCCACGATGCCGCGCTCACGCTCGCCGGGATCCACAAGGCGTATGTTCATCGACACGATGTGTGAGCCGTTGTCCTGCATCGAGGCAAAGGTGTTGTCGGTGCTGGCCTGGCCCACGGTGTAGTTGAGCACCTGTATCTCGGGATATTTCTCCATCCACTCCTTGTAGAGGCGGTCGGTGGCTTCCTGCGCTATCTCCACGCGAGTGCCTATGGGCAGCTCAAGGCTCACGCCAAGGCGGCCGTCGTCGGCGGTGGGGAAGAACTCCGAGCCAATGTACTTGGTGAGCGACATCGACCCTACGAACACTGCCACGCATATCAGTATGGTCACCGTCTTGTGGCGAACCACGCGGTCGAGCAGGTAGGCATAGCCATCATCGAGCGCGTCGAGCGCTCGCTCTATCGGCTTGAAGAGCAGCTTGAAGAACTTGCCTTGCTTGGGGTTGAGGCGTAGCCACTGGCTGCACAGCATGGGCGTGAGCGACAGGGCGCAGGTGGTGGAGATTATCATCATGATGCACACCATCCAGCCAAGCTGGCGGAAGAGCACGCCCGACATTCCCTTAACAAGCGTCAGCGGGAAGAACACGGCAATTAGCGTGAGCGTCGAGGCCACCACCGAGATTGCAACCTCGTTGGTGCCATGCACTGCCGCCTGCTTGGGGTCGGAGCCGCGCTCTATGTGGGTGGTCACGTTCTCAAGCACCACAATGGCGTCGTCAACCACCATTCCAATCGAAATCGAGAGCGCCGAGAGCGACACGATGTTGAGCGTGTTGCCCGTGGCATATAGATAGATGAATGAGGCGATAAGCGACAGTGGGATGGTAATCACGATGATGAATGTGGCTCGCCAGCGTCCCAGGAACGCAAGCACCACTATCATCACGAAGAGCAGCGCGTAGAGCACCGTTTCCACCAGTGAGTTGATGGTGTTCTTGATGTTGTCCGAGGTATCTACGATCACTCCCAGCTTTATGTCGCTCGGCAGTGTCTTCTGTATGCTCGGCAGCTTCTCGTGTATGGCATTGGCAATGGCCACCGAGTTGGCGCCCGACTGCTTCTGCACCACTATCATCGCACCCTTCTGCCCGTTGTTGTAGGCTTGCTGCGTGCGCTCCTCAAGGGAGTCGTCGATGCGGGCCACGTCGCGAAGATACACGTTCTTGCCGTTCTTCGACCCCACTACCACGTCGAGCATCTGCTGCGCGTCGCTAAATTCGCCCTGCACGCGCAGCGCGTAGGTGTCCGAGCCTATATCGAAGTTTCCGCCCGGTATGTTGCGGTTCTCCGCGCCGATTATCGACGCTATAGTCTCAATGGAGAGGTTGAAAGCCTCAAGGCGTATGGGGTCGACATACACGTGCACCTCGCGCTTGGGCGCTCCGGTTATCGACACCGAGCCCACGCCGTCGATGCGTGCCAGCGGGTTGGCCACGCCGTCGTCGAGTATCTTGTACAAGCCCGGCATACTCTCCTCGGCCTGCACCGAGAGAAGCACGATTGGAATCATGTCGGTGCTGAACTTGAAGATGATGGGGTTGTCGGCCTCATCGGGCAGCGCTTTAAGCACCATGTCGAGCTTGTCGCGCACGTCGTTGGTCATCACGTCGATGTCATATCCAAACTCAAACTCCAGCGTGATTACCGAGATGTTCTCCTTGCTCTTCGAGGAGATGTGCTTGAGGTGCTGCACCGAGTTGAGCGTGTTCTCAAGCGGGCGGGTCACGTTCTGCTCTATATCCTGCGCGCTCGCTCCCTGGTAGGTGGTCAGCACCATGATGGTGTTGGTGTCGATGTCGGGATATAGGTCGATAGGCAGCTGTTGCAATGAGAACAAGCCCATTATGGCCACCGCCACGAAGCATAGCGTGGTCATCACAGGGCGCTTTACTGCACTTGCATATAGACTCATAGTTTCTTTCTGTTTTGTTGGTATTTATTCTTCTCGTTTTTCATTGTTTCACTTTGTGGCTGTGCTGTCGGAGGCTGCGGCTGCCGGGGCTGAGCCCTGCACTTCCACCTCTGCGCCGTCGGCAAGGCGCGTCTGGCCGGTAATCACCACGTCGCTGTTGTTGTCTACGCCCGAGAGAAGCTCATAGCGTGTGCCCAGGCGCTGCCCAAGCTCCACTTTGTTGTAGCTCACGCGGCCGTCCTTGTACACATACACATACTTGTTGCCCGAGCCACTCTGCTTCACCACCGCGCGGTCGGGAACCACCACGTGGCGCATCGTACCATAGTTGAACTCCACGCGGGCAAACATGCCCGTGCGTATGCGGCTGCCCGCGTTGGGCAATGTAACCTCCACCGTGAATGTGCGTGTCGAGGCATCGATGGTGGGGTGAATGAGATACACCGTGCCCTGGAACTCCTCGTCGCCATACACGTCGAGCGTAACCTTCACCTTCATGCCCTGTTTCACCTTGGGATAGTCCTGCTCCGAGATGTTGACCATCACCTTCACCGGGTTCTGCTGCTCCACCGTGAGGATGGGGAGCTGCCCCGTCATGTCGCCCGGGTCGTAGTTGCGGGCGGTCACCACGCCAGCTACAGGGCTGATGAGGCGCACGTTCTCCTTCATGTTCTCAAGCGAGCGCACCGCTGCGTCATATTCTGTCTTGAGCTGGTCAACCGACTGCTGCGTGCCGCCGCCTATGTTGAGCAGTTCCACCGCGCGGTCATATTCGCGCTTCATGTTGGCGATGCGTATTTCCTGCTGGTCGATGTTCACCGCATCGAGCACCGCCACCGTCTGGCCCGCTGCCACCGTGCTACCCACATCCACCAGTATCGACTTGATGCGGTTGGCGGCCGAAGCCGAGATGTTGTTGGTCTTGAATGGCTCCACCGTGGCGGTGTAGCTCACAATTTGAGGCACGTCCTCCTCCATCACTTTCTCAATGC
The DNA here is from genome assembly GCA_946055125.1 of uncultured Prevotellaceae bacterium. Taxonomy (GTDB): domain Bacteria; phylum Bacteroidota; class Bacteroidia; order Bacteroidales; family Muribaculaceae; genus CALZFJ01. The sequence continues at coordinate 4,774 of CAMGFF010000051.1, forward strand.
TCACCAAGGGGAGCTCCACCTTCTCGGTGGCGGCTTGCTCCTGCTTTCCCGAGCACGAGAAGAGCAGTGCCGAAGCACAGGCAAAGCCGGCGATTGTCTTAATTGTTTTCATATCTTGCTATATTATTTTTTATTATTTTTTTCCTCACTCCTCCCTAAAAACTAAAAACTCCTAACTCCTCACTAATAACTCCTAACTAACTAACGACTATTCCTTCCCCAGCAGCAGCATCAGCTCGCTCTCGGCCACAAGATAGTTGTAAATCGACTGGTAGTAGCTCAGCTCACTCTCAAGCAGCGTAACCTCCGAGTCGCGAAGGTCGAGGTAGGATGCCGCGCCAATCTGGAAGCTCTTCTCCATAATTTGGTTAGCCTTGCGGGCCTGCTCCACGCCGGCCTCATTCGTCGCGATTTGCTTCACGTTCTTCTGTATGTTGTCCATCTGCGTGCGCACCTGCACATTCAGCGAGCGTTCCAGGTTCTCGCGTTGCCACGTCATCTCCTTGTAGGCCACCTCAGCCTGGCGCTGCTTGTAGTAGCGAGTCCCACCCTGGAAGAGCGGTATGGAGAGCGACAGCGCCGCTGTCGACGAGTTGGTCCATATAAAGTTCTTGAATGGCGAGCCCATCGACATCGAGTGCCACATGTAGTTGATCGACCCCGACAGAGTGGGATACCACGCCATCTTCTGCACCTCAAGCGCCTGGCGTAGGTAGTCGGTCTGTATGTTGAGCGTGCGCATGTCGGTGTTGTTGTCGAGGCTCGTGTCGATCGACAGCGTGCGCTCATACATCTGCTCCTTGTATTCATTGAGCGTCGTAGTGGGCTTCAGCGGCGTGCTTATGTCCAAGCCCATGAGCATGAGCAGCTGTAGCTGTGCGCGGCGTATGCTGTTCTCGGCCTCCAGTATCGACGGCTCCAGGTTCTTCACCTGCACGCTCGAGCGCAGCACGTCGTATTCCGACGCCGTTCCCGTCTCAAATTTCTTCTTGTAAATCTCGGCATTGAATTTCGTGGTCTCATAGTTCTTCAGCAGCACCTGGTGAGAGTCGAGTGCAAGCAGCAGCGCATAGTAGGCACTGCGCACGCTGTTGGCCATCGTCAGGCGCGATGCACGCGCTGCCTCCACATTCTTCGCTATCTCAATGTCGTTGAGCTTCAGGCTCTTCCACAGCTGCGGCGCGATGAGTGGCACCTGTGCGCTGAAGCCCACCGAGTAGGAGTTCTCGCGACCCATCTTTATCGCCCGCACATTGCCGTCGCCCGCGTCCATATACATCGTCTGCAATGCCAGTGCACGGCTATATTGTCCCGTGAACGACACCTGCGGCAGCAGTTGCGCCACCGATAGATTCTTCCCGTAGCTCACTCGTGTTATCTCCATGTCGGCTACCTTAATCGTGGGATTGGTGCTCAGCGCTATGCTCACGCACTCCTCGGCCGAGAGCCGCAAGGTGTCGGTTGCCGCTGTGGCTGCCTCCTGCGCTTTAGTGCCGAGCGGTGCCACGGCAAGTATGGCTGCAAGCACAATCAAGAAATGTGGTTTCTTCATAATTCTTTTTATAATGTGTTTTTTTTATTAATTACTTAATGTTTTTTTGGTATGTTTGTCTCTCTCAGCATTTATGGGTTTATGCCATGGTCGGCAAGCACGCTGTCGATTATCTTTATCCCCACTTCCGACGCTATGCCGCGCAGAAAGTTGATAAACAGCGTGTCGAGCACCTCTATCACCGTGGCCCCCTCGGGAAAATGCCCCATGTTGCCCTTCACCGTGCGCATTTGCAGTGTGAAGGCCGATGCGGCTATCGCTGCCTTGAAGCCCTGACGGAACACCCCCTCCTGCTGCCCCTCGGCTATGAGCCGGGCAAGCTCCTGCATGTAGTGCATCTCGCGCTCACGGCATTGTTGCTGTATGTCGGGATACAGTCGCTCTATGTCGTTGATAAATACCTCCGAAACCGTCGACACATAGTCCTTCGTGATGAAGTACATGCTCAGCATTGCCTCAAGCTTGTTGGGCGCGTTTTGCATCGCCCGGCTGAAGCTCACGCTGCGCTGCACATAGAGCCGGTGTAGCACCGTCTGCAACAGTGTCCGCTTGTCGGTGAATTGCTCATAGAGCGTCCGCTTCGATATGCCGCACTGCTGCGCTATGGTGTCCATCGTCACCGACGAGACTCCAAGGCGTGACATAAGCTCAAAGGTCTTGTTGAGTATTCGTTCTCTTATCTCCATTGCGTGTGTTTCTTTTCACCCTACAAAGCTACTAAAAAACTCTCAAAACTCAAAAAGTTTTCTTGCCAATAGCCTTATTCTTCCGAAATATTCCATTTTATATGAAATATTTAACAATAGCACCCTGTCTGTCCTCGCTTTTTGGCTGCCGCACGCTATATCAGCGTGAACCGCGACTTCAGCTCCCGGCTGAACCGCCGCCCCACAAGCACCTCATCTTCATTGAAGGGCGGGTAGAGTGTGCACTGAGTGGCCCCTATCAGCGTGAGATACCGCATATTCACGATATACGACTGGTGCGTCTGCACAAACTGCGGGTTGTAGGCCAGTATGTCGGCCGCCGACGTGCCTTTCTTCAGCTGCACGAAGCTGTGGTCGCTCAGCGCAACCTCCCACACCTTGCGCCTTGTGCTGTAGCGGAAGTAGCCTATCTCGGCCGGACGCATGATGCGCATCTCATTGGTGATGGTCGCCGCCGTGAACACGTCGCCAAGCCCTGTGTCGCTGCTCCCTTTCAGCACATGGCTCCGCTTGCCGGTAATCGCCCGCCGGTAGCGCTGCACCGTCTTGTCGAGCTCCCACGCATTGATGGGCTTCAGCAGATAATCCGATTCCTTGCCACCAAACGCCCGCTCCGAATAGTCCTTGTAGAAGCCCGTGAACATCACCACATAGGTGTCGGCTCGGTGCTGTAGCACTGTGTCGACAAATTCCAGCCCATTCCCGTCGGGCAGCTCTATGTCGAGAAACACCAGGTCGGGATCCGTGGCTGCAAGCATCTTCTCGCCATCGGCAAGCGTCGCCGCCGAGCCGGCCACGTGCAGGTCGGGATAGTCGGTAAGCATTTCAGTGAGTTTCTCCACCGTGCACACATCGTCGTCGATTATCAGTACGTTCGATTTCACACCCATAGTCGTTCAGGTTAAAAAATTTAAGTAAGCTTTGCTTTTTTGCCTTTCAATATGCAAAAATATGCAATCTTTTCCTTTCCTGCAACGCCTCGAGCCCTTTCTCGTTACCATTCGGCTTCACATGCTGTCTATTCGGTCGAAATCAGTTACTATTCTGCAAAAAATAAGCAGGGCGCACCATCACAGGCACGCCCATTTTTTTACTCTTTTTTCAGTAAATTATTCACAAAAAACTCATTCACCAAAATATATAAAACCAATATAATAGCACTCGGAAATGGTTCATATCAGTACCACAAAATTAGAAATTAAAACCCTAACACACAACCCCCTCACTCCCCAAAAACCTATTTCGATTACCATTCGGCTCAAATCCGCGCCTAAACGTCAAAAATAAGTAACCATTTGTTTCCCAAAAAAAGTTAATATCCCCCCTCTTTAACCCGTAACCCCTATAAAGCCACATGAATCCACACCCCGCCTTTCTCGTTGATTGCCTCGCGCACCGGCAGCCCCAGCCGGCGCAGCAGCGCAAAGAGCCTCTTGTTATCCTCCCGGCTCCCGGCGGTGATGTCGGCAGCCTTTCCCAGCAGGTGGCGGCTGTTGCTCACTCCGCCCACTTTGCGGTTTAGCTCAGGGCAGCGGTAGCCGCTGTTCACCTTTATTGGGCGTTGCCACGCCTCACGCAGTGGGTCGAGTACGGTTTCCGTAAGCTCCTTGAGTGCCTTCACTGCCTCGGCGGGTGGAGTGTTGTCGATGCCAAGCCTTCGTGCCGTGGCCGATTGCGTGAGCTCCTCTGTCGTGAAGTATTTCATGCCTCACCTCCTTTCTCCGCCTTCGTGAGCCGCTCGCGCAGCGCGTCCCACTTGCCGCCACATGCCTCACCAAGCAGCCTCGCCAGTGTCCGGGCTGCCTCATCGGCCTCGGCCTGCTCCTTCTCGCTCGCTTTCTCATAGATGCTCTTCACCTCTATCAGTGCCTCACATATTGCCCCAAAGAGCGTGAGCACCGGTAGCATGGGCAGCTCGGCCTCTCCCATGAAGCGCAGATAGGCCACAGCACCAATCTGCATCGCGTCGATCACCGAGAGCGCAAAGAGCGCGTTGTAGTAGCGGCACACTTTGTCCACCGTGCGGCGCAGGGCCTTGCTGCGGCGTGCCTCGCCACGGCGCTTTGCCTTGCGAAGTCCGCTTGCCAGGTCGGCAAGCACGGCCAGCAGCACAAGCACATATTCGGCCAGCACAAGCCCCATCACCCACATCACGTCACTGAGATTGAAATTTGCGTTTTCCATAGTATTTTTCCTCCTTTTCTCGTTTTTGCCGCAAAGTTAGCATTGCACACTATCCTTTTAATCTATAAAAAGTAACTATTTCCACACAAATAACGATACTTTCTTGCCTAATTCAGTTTTTTTGCGGAAATTTGCAAGCGTTTTTTTAAGAATTGCTCTAATATGAAGAACATCTTGCTTTCACTTGTAGCTGCCTCGCTCTCTGCTCTCAGCGCTCCTGGCGCACCTCATGCCCACCGGCGCCACCGCCACCTGCAAGTTCGCCCTGTAGCCCCCGGCTCACAGCCTCAAAAAACAAACTCCCTGTTTCGCTTGCATTTACCGCATTATTGCCGTAATTTTGCATCGATTTTCTAACAAAATACTAAAAAATGAAACAGTATAGTAGTCACATCTACATTGCCCTTCTCGCGATTATGTCGCTCTGCCTCCTCATGGACTACGTCCCCGGAGCCGCAGCAGTGGGCGCATGGGTCACACCACCCGTGGCCCTGTTCCTCGGTTTGGTCTTCGCCCTCACACTCGGTCAGCCATTCCCTAAGTTCAATAAAAAGGCATCGAAGATGCTCCTGCAATACTCCGTGGTGGGACTTGGCTTCGGCATGAACCTAACCGAGTCGCTCCGCTCCGGCTCCGAGGGAATGGCATTCACCGTGATTTCGGTGGCCGGCACCATGGTCATTGGCTGGCTCATTGGCCGCAAGCTACTCAAGGTCGATCGCATCACCTCCTATCTCATCAGCTCCGGCACCGCAATATGTGGCGGCAGCGCAATCGCCGCCGTGGGTCCCGTGGTTAAGGCCAAGGATGCCGAGATGTCGGTGTCGCTCGGCACCATCTTCATTCTCAATGCAATAGCACTATTCATCTTCCCGCCAATCGGCGAGATGCTGGGAATGACGCAGCAGCAATTCGGCACCTGGGCAGCAATAGCAATCCACGACACCAGCTCCGTAGTGGGCGCCGGTCAGGCCTTCGGCGAGGAAGCCCTCCAGATTGCCACCACCATCAAGCTCACCCGCGCCCTGTGGATTATCCCCCTCGCATTCGTGAGCATGTGGATTTTCAAGAGCAAAGGCCAGCGCGTGAGCATTCCCTGGTTCATACTCTTCTTCGTGCTCGCAATGGTGGTCAACACCTACCTCCTCGAGCCATCGCCCATAGGCAGCGCCATTGGCCACTTCATCAACGGCATCGCACGCAAGTCGCTCACCGTAACCCTCTTCTTCATCGGCGCATCGCTCTCCCTCGACGTGCTGAAGACCGTGGGCATCAAGCCCCTCATCCAGGGCGTGCTCCTCTGGGCAGTAATCTCCCTCTCCACCCTCGCCTACATCTACTGCTCCTAATCCCCCAATAAGAAATACGGAATACAACGACGACGATCCCGCGCATGGGAACGTCGTCGTCGTTGTTGTTATATCCGCAAAAAAACCTCTCACCGGCTTAGAAGTGGCTGGAGCCGTCGAAGCAGTGGGTGCACACCTTGCACTTGGGCAGCCCTATGGCGCGAATCAGCGTCTCAATG